>JBHLPB010000027.1:0-14920 GCA_048939905.1 Promethearchaeota archaeon | reverse complement strand
TGCTTAGACTGCTGGATATGCCAGAGCCGTCACAGGTAGTCGTGGGAGTTGATCCTGGGATGCAATTTGGTCTGGCCGTTGTGGCTAATGGAACCCCCATCTACACAAGGACGGTCCAATCCCCCCCTGGAGCTGCAGAGAAGACTCACCAATGGACAGCGCATCTCCAACACAACCGTCGAACCGAGATTCTGATACGTGTTGGGGTGGGTTCACGCCTATACTCTGCACTCTTCCTACGAGAAATCCGGAGTATCCCCAAGGACTTCAATGTAGAACTTGTAGACGAACGTCACACCACACGAGTTGGCAAGTCTGATCAATCCTCTGCAGTACTAATCGCGGCCCGAAAAGGCCGTCCGGTGACTGAAGATGACCTAGTACTTGATGTCAAGCAAGGATATGTGAAGTCACTGAAACAGCTCTTCACCAGACTTACTGATGGTGCGAGGACTCTATCTACAGCTGAGGCTCAAGCAATCCTTCTCGACGAAACGACCGTTGATGGCATTCTGACCAAGTCCAATCACTGACCTGAGAAGAAAGCTTCTACCTGTTGTGCGACGATGTGCGGGCTATCAGCAACCGTCTGGGCAACCTCTGCCAGCCATGAAGGAATGAATCTCTGAAGATACGGCGTCTTGAATCTCTGATCCAGAAGGATAATTGCACCTCTATCATCAAGTTTCCTGACGGGTCTTCCGGCGGTCTGCACTGCTCGGGTCATGGCAGGAAGGACATATGCATAGTCTCTTCCCTTCTGATTGAATCTCTTATCGTAGTATTCTATCAGGGCTTCAACACGCGGCGTTGGTCTGGCGTACGGTACACCCACGACTACCGCACTCTCCATTGACGGTCCCGGAAAGTCGCCCCCCTCAGAGTTACGTCCTCCTTGTACACCCAAGAGCACAGCGCCTCCTTTCTCCCCCATCTTCTTAAAGTTCTCAATCATCCTGTCATTCTCAGTTCCCTTCATCCCTGGCTCCTCTTGATACAGCTTCACCTTCAGTCTGTCTTCAAGACCGGCCTTCAGGAGGGACTTGGCAACGGAGTAGCTGGTGGTGAAGATTCCCGTGTTCCCCGGTGTCGCATGTGCAACTGCCACGCAATGGTCTACAAACCTATTGAACATAGCATCACTGCGACCTTGAAACGAAGTGTCCACACCGTCAACGATGAGACAGAGTCTATTACGCATTGCAAACGGATTGTGAAAGGACTTCCTTATCGAACCCTCATGGAAACCCAACATCTCAGAGTATGCATCTAGGGGGGATATCGTACCTGATACTGCGATGGAGCTGTGTACAAGGTTTAGGATTGGTGCTGTTACGGCTGTGGGATCTAGTGCTACAAGGTCCAGCGATACTCTCCTGCTCTCCTTGAACTTCCTCGTTGAAGTCAGCATGAACGCGTAGTTATCCCGTTCACCCCAACTCGCCCATCTCTGCATGAAATCCGCCACTCGGTGAATTGCTGAGCGCGGAAACTTACCTGCTCTCAGAAGACTCCTGCGAATCTTGATTCCCAGGTCCATCATGTGACCCAAGACATCCGATTCCATGTCCATATCTGAATCCTCGAGGGCCAGTTTGTATATCACATAGGGATCAATGGCCATCTCATCATTATCCTTCATGTCTGAAGAGAGATTCAAAACGTTTCTCTCCAGACTCTCTGAATAGTCCCTGGATATTGAGTCGCTGTAGGTCTTGGCTTCTTGAATCGCTCGTCTCACGGTACCAATCGCGAGAGAATCGCTAGCTGAGTTGAGAGCTGTCTGTGGAACGTTGTGTGCTTCGTCCTGTACAAGAATCATTCTTGACATCGGAGTTTCCAAATCGGGAAGGAAGGTTTCCAGAATCCATGGGTCGAAGACGTACAGATACGAAAGGGCGACGACGTCAACAACCTTGGCTAGACTCTTTGCTAGTTCATAGGGACATATCGAGCCTCTCTTCCCAATATCAACCAACTCTGGAGCAGTGAGCACGCTTTTCGGCATGTCTTCAAGTAGATCCTCGGGCAGTCCACCATCTCTCAACTTCTCATAGTAGGAGCATTTTCGATTAGTCTTCAGTTGACTACATACTTCGCTGATTGGGGCCACTAGGTCTGCATTCTCAAGAACGAACTGGTTGATACACATGTGCCGCCTGCCACGGAATGATACCCCAGTCACTTCACTCCTTTCTGAGATGGTTTCTAGCTCCTCCATGACACGATCCAATTGCCTATGCGTTCGTGCACAATACAGGATTTTGCCATTGTTCTCTCTCACCCAAGGCATGGCGCCACTGAGTGTAGCACACGTCTTCCCGAATCCATTTGGAGCCTCTGCACAGATGTGAGTCCCATCCCGAACCGCATCTTCGATACTGGCCATCATTTCATCTTGGCCCTTCCGCGGTTCTGGATACGGGAAGAAATCTGTGTAGGTAACCCTCTCCGTCATATGTGCCTCACAATTGTGACCGACGTTTACCTGATAACAATGTTGCCACCTGCATGCTGGGTGCGCCAATCCGTTAGGGATTTATCGCACTCTTGAAACGACAGACTGGGTATCGTACATGGACTTAGAGGACACAAGGCACTTTGAAACAGATACTAGTCTTGGCAAGATTAGGGCACGAGTCATGGACCTTGACAACGGTACATTACTGCTTCTATCGGACTCGGAGAAATTCCGGCTGGGTATCTCGGCCGTAGCAATTCCTCCCAGTCGAAACGAATCAGAACCTGCGTCTTCAGGACTCTTCACCACTGGTCTGGACACAATCCTAGTACGTACCCTCGCCGAGAGAGTAGTGTCGTGGACTGGACGAACTTGTATGGCAGTTGTAGCAATAAACGGATTGAATCAGAAGACCCTCCTTGAACTCATGACGTTTCTCAAGGACTGTTTCCTGACCTAATGTACTCAATCACCTCTCGAACCCACTGTCCCAGCTCATCTAAGGCATACAGATGGTCAAGATAGGAGTCCCAATCAATCTCCAAGGCCAAGTTCCACGCCTCTTCGCCTTCATGTAGGTTGTCCATTGCCAACTGGTGATACTCACACAGTTCCTTCTTGTGGTCACCTGGACGTCCGCAGATAGGGCACTCACTCATCCGTATCATCCTCCTTGGCTGAATTCTCTCCTGTCCCCTTCTTGTTCTGAAGTGCCTTGAGGTCATCCATTCTTCCAGGGCACTCCGCCCAGTTTATGCAGGTTTCCCAGGGACGTCTTCTGGACGATACTTTGATCATACTGTGACCACAGTGAGGGCACTGTTTGTCTAACGGTGTAATCTCTCCCTTCTGAGGGAGCGGGAAGCTCTGATCGCAGTCCCCTTCTTTGTAGCGAGAACATCCGACAAACCGTTTCCCTGTCTTTGGAGACCGGATAATGAAGAGAGTTCCTTCTCCACACTTGGGACACGGACCAATCTCTTCCTTTGCCTTCCAGTAACGTTGAAGGCCACTGACCAGAGACGCTCCAATGGTCTCTTCTTGTTCTTTGAAGCGCTCAAGCAATCGAGTGAGCTCTGTTCGTGCTTGAATCAACACGTTCTCTCTATCAGTCTCTCCTGCCTGAATGTCTTCCATCTCTTTCTCCAGCTGGCGCGTGAACTCAGCAGACAGAATCTCTGGAATGTGCTGTTCTAGAGTCTCGAAGAGCGCGTATCCAAGAGTTGACAGCTCGAATCTGTCTCCCAGAGTATATCCCCGGGACCTCAGTGAGTCAACTATCGAGGCTCTAGTGCTCTTTGTTCCCAGATTCTCCTTCTCCAGGAGCTTTAGAAGGCTTGACGGATTGAAGCGTGGCCGTGGCGATGTATACTTGGTTTCATTCGTCACGGATGCAAGGACCATCTCATCGCCCTCGGCAATTGGAGGAAGAAGCACCTCCTTGTGCGAAACATATGGGTCGTAGAGGTCCATCCATCCCCTCTTCAGAACCTTCAACCCTCTCAGGTAGAGCAGATGCACACCGGCTTTGATGTCGGCACGTACACTCTCCCTCGCTGCTGGCTCACCAAACAAAGCCAAGAATCTTCGGACAACGAGATCATAGACCTTAGTTTCACTTGGCGTCAGTCTTCTCTCAGACTTGGCTCCAGTGGGGTGAATGGCCGGGTGAGCCGGATCATCTTTCTTTCCCTGAACGGGGACCAGATTGCCGCTATCAATGACCCGGCCAACCAGCGCCTTGTACTTCCTCTGTTCTTTCAACCCAGTAAGAATCCCCTCAATGTCGATACTGGGAGGTATCTTCTGACTTCCAGTACGCGGATATGAAATAAGGGCGTCAAGGTAGAGTTTCTGTGCTATAGCAAGAGTCCTGCTTGGTTTGAACCCGAAGTGGCGATAGCTCTCAGATTGAAGACCACTAAGATTGAAGGGTACGGGCGGTCTCTGCAACGATTCCTTTCTAGTTATGGAGTCAACAAATGCAGTCGCTCCCTGAAGATCACTCACAATTGCTTCAGCTTCTCTCTTAGTTTCAATTCGCCTATTGGAGTACTCAAGCGGGACGTCTCTGTCAGCGTGAGTAGCTGTGGCAAGAATGGCCCAGAATGGAGTTGGCACGAAGACATTGATGTCCCTATCTCGCTCGGCCACAAGTGCGAGTGTGGGTCCTTGCACCCTGCCTGTGGAAACTATCTTGAACCACCCGGATGCCTCCTTGATTGCAAGAGTCAGTGCCCTTGTGAGATTTATGCCATAGAGCCAGTCAACCTCATGTCGTGCATGGCCTGCCTCAATCATTGGAAAGTCAAGCGTTGACGCTCTGTTCATGTATGCATTCTTCAGTTCATCCTTTGTAAGCGTGGAGAAGACCATTCTAGCTGCTTGGCTTGGATCCGTACGACATGCGTACTTTAGAGTCAAGTAGCCGACGAGGCTACCCTCAATATCATAGTCGGTGGCAACCACGAACTGATCCACATCTTCGGAGATTCTCTTGATCAGATTGATGATTGGTTTGGTCCCAGCCGCTTTCTTGTTGACCTCGTACTTCGGGACCCACTCTGTGGATAGTCTTGGGTACTTCCAACCCTTCTCAGTCTGCCGCAAATCGAAGAGGTGGCCAAGAGCGTACGCCACAAGAAGAGTGCCTCCATCCTTTCTACACTCGTAGTATGAGACTTTCCCTCTCTTTATCTCGTCAGGAGTGGAATCCTCGTCCAAGGCCTCAGCGATTCTTCTTGCAGCTGATGGCTTTTCAGATATTATCAGGACCCTAGACAGTCTATCTCGCCTCTTGTTGGCTGGTACACTTCTCATTCTCACGATAGTCTTAAAAGCAGACCGCCAAACCACACCGCTCAGGTGTAAGAACTTGCCCTGGTGGCCCCGGTTTATCGTAAGACCAAGAGTGAGGCTTAAGAGACCTCGTTTCAAGATGCCAACGAGACCCCCTGACATCGTTATCTTCGCTCTTGTCTTTGTCGCGATTCTGTTCATACTTGGAGGCAACATCTACACTCTGATTAGGACGCCACCAGTCATTGCAGGCAATCCTCAAGGTGGTCCACCATTGCTGATAGCGCCTGGGCTTGATATTCAGCTAGGAATGGAGGGCATAGTCGCCTCTGTTGTTGTTATGGTCGGGACTTTAGGGCTAGGTATGATATACTACGCTTCGAAGTACGTATTTCAACCAGGATATGCAACTAGACTGATTGTATTAGGTATGCTGTTGGCAGGTATTGCATTTCTCGTACTCTCCTACATGATGAACGAGAAGATCGGATAGACATCCACCCTCTAGACCAAAACGCACCCAATGTCTAGCAGAAGCGTCAAGGCAGACTAGCTACAATAGCGTGAACTCAACATTACTCTGAAACACGAGTCTGTCTATCAGTTCTCCTGCAATTACAAGCTTCTCTCTCTTCATAGAATCTGCAGGATAACTGGCCTTATGTCCCGGCTTCGACCAGCGACCTACGATGTTTCCAAAGTCCATTCCAGCCAAGGTCACCCTAGAAGGTCTGTAGTGCGAAACAAGGTAGCAGGCTCTGTCTCCGTCAGTGAAGCCTCCCCAAAGAAACGCCCTCTCTGTAGGCTCGACCTGAGTGCTACCCACAACGGCCTCAAGTGTAGGGACTATCTCTCTCACCAGGTCTATGTTGTCTCCATGCGCGTGCACAATGGGGATTGCACCTCTTCTGACTACTTCTCGGATACTCTGAAGGTCACCATCCAAGTCCGTCACGAGAATGTCACATCTGAGACCGAGCTCCAATAGCGCCGATGCCGCTCCGTCCGAGGCAACACAGGTAGACTCTTTGAGAGTTGCCTGCGGAATCACTTCCGTTAGATGCCGCTCCAGCGAGGGTCCTGCACCACACACTATAATCGGTCTTCCCTCAATGAGCCTCTCTATCTGTAGGAGGGTTGGCTTGGGGTCTTTGTCCTCAAGAAGGTGACTGAGAACCTCTGTGGCATGACGGTCAGCATGGGAATCAAGATTGAGCCTGGTCACGATGTCGTTATACGTGGGTTTCCACTCTGCCCAGTTCATCATCCCCACCATTAGCGACGCTCCCGTTCATTCAACAGTTCTTGCATTCCAGCAGCAGTCCTGTCTATGCCGAAGTAGTTCATTCCACTTAGCTTCTTGACAAGCTTGTCAAAGTGGATGGGCGTCCCCATCACTAGCACATCAGTAGTGTCCACACCAGAATCAATGGTGTCATGGTGGTACGCTGCATCTCCCCCAAGAGCAAGCATCTCCTGCTTGATAATCAATGCCGCAGGCGTTCTCACGTCCCTGAGCAAGAGATTGAGAGTCTTTGCCTTTCTGGATAGAGCCTGTCTTATACCAGACTGCACTCCAACCTGTCCAATCACAATCTCGGCCTCTCTTTCATCATGGATGCTAATCAGCTCCATCCTCTCTCCATATCTTCTGAGGGCGTGTTTCAGGCTTTCTCCCACCGATGCTGCCATCTTCGCTTCTCTCACATCATGAGCACGGACTACATCAGCTCCTCTTGTCACAGCAACCGACGTGGCTGCAACACTACCAACCAGCCTGTCGCCAGGATCTGATTGCTCAAGCAGTTTGCCAATGAATGCCTTTCTTGAAACGCCCACGAGAACTGGGTAGCCGAACATGGCGAACCGCGGCAGCTCTCTGAGTAGAGCCCAGTCCGTCTGAGCTGGTTTGCCGAAACCAATGCCTGGGTCTACAATCAGTTTCCCGTCATCAATTCCAGCATTCTGAGCAGTCTGTATACTCTCTCGAAGCGCATGAACTGACTCAGTCACACTTCGGCAAGGCTTCTCACACATTGCCATCAGAATCAAGGGCAAATCATGGTCTGCAACGAGTTTTGCCATGTTGGGGTCCTTTCGAAGCCCAGATATATCGTTCACAAGAGAAGCACCCAATCCGATGGCCTTCTCTGCGACTCTCGAAGAGGTTGTATCGATGGAGAGAGGCAAATCGGTTGCCTGGCGAATCATCCCAAGGGCGGAAATGACTCTCTCAAGTTCTTGGTCTTCTGTCACACTTCTTGTTCCATATACACTCTCAGGTGCAGTGGAGGCGCCACCAATGTCTATGATATCTGCTCCTTCTCTTCCCAGTTGCTCCACTCTGTCGCTAATCTGGTCTTCTGTAGAAGCTACCGAACCTGAGAAGAAGGATTCGGGAGATAGGTTGAGAACTCCCATTATGCGGACTGGATGACTACTGCCCAGTTCTATCTCACCGACTTTGACTGTATTAGGAGCCAATTGGAACGACCTGTGCCGACGTATAGATAGAAGAAGATAAAGCCATGCGTAGGCGTGCAGACGCAGTGCAATTCAGGGTGAGATTCCTTGGCTGAGAAACTTAAACGCACCCAGCTCTATGACTGGCATAGAGAACACGGGGACCTTGTGGAATTCGTTGGTTGGGAAATGCCAGTTCGTTTCACAGACATTCGGGAAGAGCATATGGCTGTGAGAAATGCTGTTGGGATATTTGACACTTCAAACATGAGTAGGTTCATCATCAAGGGCTCGCAGGCTAGAGAATTCCTTCAGACTCTGACCACCAATAATGTAAGCAAACTGAAAGTGAATCGAGGCCATTATACCACCTGCCTCAACGAAGATGCGGGCATGCATGACGATCTCATGCTCTACCGAGTCAAGGACAGTGAGTACATCTGGGTGACAAACGCAGCAAACGGTCCCAAGATACAGGCCCATCTGATGAAACACAAAGAGCACTTCGAAGTGGAAGTCGAAGACAAGTCCAGGGACATCACAATGATTGCTGTGCAGGGTCCTATGGCCATGAGTCTACTGAGCAAGTTGACTGACCAAGACCTCAGCGAATACGGCAGATTCACCTGTAACCTTGTTAAGCTCGCAGGATTCGACTGCTACCTCTGTCGAACTGGTTACACCGGAGAAGACGGAGCAGAGATTCTTGTGCTTGACACCCCCTTTACTGAGGAAGGCAAGAGAATGGCAATCAGCTTCTGGGAAGAGCTTCTCAAACAGGGTGAGAATCTGGGTGTGAAACCCTGCGGTCTTGGGGCTCGAGACTCGACGCGTCTTGAGGCCGGCCTTGTCCTCTACGGACACGAACTGAACGAGGAAACATCACCTCTAGAGGCAAGAATTCCTTATGCGGTCAAGTTCAAGGTCGACCCACATTACATCGGATATGATGAACTGAAGCGACAGAAGACAGAAGGTGTCGAAAAGACACGGATTGGCCTGATCATGATTGACAGGGGCATTCCGAGAGATTCATACCCTGTTCTCCTCAAGGGTGAACCAATCGGTGAAGTGACCAGCGGAGTCATGTCTCCCCTCCTTCAGAAAGGAATTGGCCTTGCTTATGTAAAGCCAGGGCTTGTTAGCAATGGTGACGTTGTGGAAGTAGACATCAAGGGCCGTCTGAGAAAGGCCGAGGTCACTGGATGGCCATTCTATGATTCCGAGAAGTATGGTGCAAGTCGAAGTGTTTGACATTCCGTTTGATTTAAAGGTGACATGCCACTCACCCGGAACCAGTGGTGGACCAAAATGTCAGAAGGCTCCAACGTACCTGAAGATCTGATGTACAACAAGGAACATGAGTGGGTGAAGGTCGAGGGCAATCTTGTGATTGTCGGCATAACTGATTATGCACAGAACGCTCTCCACGAGATTACTTTCGTAGAGCTTCCTGAGGTAGGTTCTACAGTCGAGGCCAGCACTGAATGTGGACTGGTCGAATCCATGAAAGCATCCTCTGATATCTTTGCACCTGTTTCCGGAGAGATTGCTGAGGTAAACACACAACTTGAGGACGCCCCGGAGCTTGTGAACGAGGATCCGTATGGAAAGGGTTGGATGATGAAGATTAAGCCCTCCAATCTTGATGAAGAGAAGAAAGCTCTAATGGATTCCAAGACTTACGCTGAGTACATCGAATCTGAATAGAACTATACAGGATTGATTCTAGTCGAAACCCGGTTTGTCGGGGCTTTGAATCGGCCCCCTGCACAATTCTCACTAAACAGCGTCACAATCTGCATTTCTGAAACCGTGCAGGCGCCACTCCCTTCCCCGTACTGGTCCATAGATGTATCAGAGTTGTTGTACAGTCGTAAGACTAACAGCAACCTTTTTAGCACAACCAAGATTTGCTCGGGTGACCTCGAGTCAGAACGGAGAGAACACTCCATATGTCCAGATACGATAGGTTCAAGCGGTCTACTGGAAGATTCCTCAGACAGGTCTTCCGTCGACCCAAGGCTAAGATTTCACGTGGCTCTGTGATTCTGGGGGTAGCACTTGTAATCATATTCTTTGCCGCTATGATACTTCGCCTGCTCCCTCTCCTGAACTCGCAACCTGTTGTCCGAGCCTTTGACCCATGGTTCCAGCTGAAAGTGACAGAGTATGTGGTCGATAACGGATATGGAGCCTTTTTCACATGGTTCGATGAAACAACTTGGGTTCCATTCGGACGTGACATGACTGCAACGACCTACATTGGAGTGCCTTTCACGAGTGCTTTCTTCTACTGGGTTCTGAATGGAATTGGAATTAGTGCGGACGTCCTATACGTTTCTCTTGTCATGCCTGCATTCATGGGTGCTTTGACCACCATTGCAGTCTTCTACCTTGGACGTGAGCTCTCAAATAACACAGTTGGTCTTCTCAGCGCGCTCTTTCTAGCATTCATTCCTGCATTCACACAGAGAACAGTGGCAGGCTTCTACGACAACGAGTGCGTTGGTGTCTTTGCCATTGTCTTATCCACATACTTCTTCATAAGAAGTCTCAAACGAGGTTCAGTGCCTTCTGCCTTTGCCTCGGGCCTCTCTCTTGCCTACCTTCAGGCCTCTTGGGGGGCGGCGGACTTCCTTGTCAATCTGTATGCACTCTTTGCTTTCTTCATGTTAGTTGGTGGACGCTACAATAGGAGGCTACTCAATTCATATCTAATCACAATAGCTCTGGGGATGTTTCTTGGAGGACTCGTTCCAAGAAATGGATTTGGCAACATAACCACCCTGGCATTCCTTGCACCCGTTGGGGTCGGTGTACTACTCGCAGGATATGAAATCTGGCAGAGAATCGAGAGCTACAGACAGGCCACCGCGACTGCACTAGCTCCTCATATGAAACCGATTCTACTAAGCCTTATCACGCCTGTTGCAGGAGTTGCAGCCTATCTCGCCTATGTCAATACTCTAGACCTCTCCATACGCGCCTTCACATCGAATCCGATAGTACTTCTTGGAGGGAAGTTTCTTACAGTAATCAACCCATTCTTCCGACTGGATCAGCGTGTCTTCGCCTCAGTTGCAGAACACCTGCCTAGTCCTTGGGGCAGCTTCTACCATACCCTCAACATTCTGATGTTCATCTTCCCACTTGGCATGTACTTCCTATTCAAACGCGCACGTGATGAGGACTACCTCATATTCCTGTACGGACTCACTTCCGTATACTTCGCAGGTAGCATGATTCGTCTCGGACTGATTCTGGCTCCGGGTGTTGCAGTACTCTCTGCCGTTGCAGTGAATGGAATCCTGTCCCCGTTCGGAAAAGTGGTCACGCAGAAGTCTGTGTTTGAGAGACGACGCTTCCGGATGAGTTCATCTCTGACTTCAGAGCACGCGATAGCAGCCTTCGCATTCCTAGGGCTTCTACTCTCCTTGAATGTGATGATGGGCACTTACTACATTACGGAGTATGCGGGGAGTCCGGAGTTTGCAGCAGGGCAGCTTTCTGCGGGTCAACTCTACACCGACTGGCAGACGTCTATGACCTATATTCGCGATGTCCTGCCAGATGATGCGGTCATTGCCAGCTGGTGGGACTATGGCTACTGGATAAACGGCGCCGGAGATGGGCTGACGATAGTAGATAACGCCACTTGGAATGGTACGCAGATAGCGTTGATGGGCTATGCCCTGACGGCATTGAATCTGACGGAGTCGCTCAAGACGTTCAAGCTTTGGGATGCCACCCACGTTCTGGTATACTTTGGTCACCGATCCCAACTTGGTGGCGATGACGGTAAGTGGCCCTGGATGGTCAGGATTGCCGAGGACCGGTTTGGCAGCGATGTGATTGATGATGCATGGTACCTAGGTGACAACCCGGACACACCAGACATAATCGAGGATGAGTATCCTCAGCCGGGATTCTATGAATCCACCATATTCAAGCTCATGGTCTACGATGAGCCGTTGACTGAGGACGATGCCTACGGGAGGGGTCTTAGTTCAGATAGAGTCAATTTGGATTCAGTACTGTGGACCGATACAACTTGGACCGCCCATATGCCGGTTGACTTGCATGGTGCCTTTACGAACCTCTACTACAGTGCAACTTACGGAACTGTCAAGATCTATGAGATTGACTATACTATGTACTATCAGTATCTCAATAGGACCGCTGCCGATTGGAAATCCGACCCAGACCCGTTCAACGCTTTCAGTATGGATGGCAACCTGTCCGATAGCGAGAGAGGCCTGTCAAGTTACGATGTGGTATTTGGAGGTGGCTATGCCGCTAAGGTGTACACAGGCACCAGCTCCACTCGTATCTACTTTGGAATCCACATGGACAATTACACCTTGGGTGAAGATGCACTAGGAATTCAACTCGCTCCACTCGATTCACCAGCCGACTCCGACTTACGGATTGCAAACTACGACGGACACGGTTTCTTTGACGGACATGTGGCCTTCGACGGTTCATGGGTAGAGGACTCAAGCGGGCTGAACTCATCCGAGTTCGCTGGTAGTGAGAATTTCTTCGAGTTCTCGATTCCAGTAGGTGGCGATGCCCCACAAGACATCAGCATCAACCCAGGAATGAACTATCAGCTTAGGCTCCTCTTCTGGAACAATGTGGATACCGGAGAACCGACCTTCGACTCGGACTGGACCACATTCTGGGCGGGAACACCACTGTACTAGTGAAGAAGAAGCCAGATACACAGTTGCCCAGCTACTAAATGTAGCTAATCATACCTAGGACTGTCTAGAACTCTCTCTTGCCTTCCTCTTGGCCTGTCTACGGTACTCCCCGTAGCGGTCTTGAGGACTGAACTTGGGGGGATGCGGTGCCACGACAGGTTCCCCACACTTCGGGCAGACCTTCTCCTCGAGAGTGTACTGCTCACACACTGTACACTTGAAGAGGCGTCCCATAATGACCACTACTTCCGATCAAAGACGATGGTTCCACTCTTGCTCTCGATAGTCTTTGTGACCGAAGTAAGAATCTCTGAAAGGAGGTCCTCCGCCTCCTTGTAGTCAGGACTGGTGATACGCAACTTGTAGCGTGGTGAACCCAGAGTGTATATCTCAACCTCCGATTTCTCTCTGGACTCCCCCATTACGAGTCCTTTGGATAGGGCTTTCTTTATCACCTCTACGCCATCTGGTCCTGGCACCTGTATCTTCATCTCACCCTCAATCTCGACCGAGGGTATCTCAATCCTGGCCTTTGCCAAGTCTGCCACTTGTTTGCGTAGTTTCTTCGTGGATTCCACGTGCTCCAGAGCCTCAACACCGACGTCAGCCGTGACCTCCAGAGCCTTGTAAATCTCGCCAAACGCATCCTCAAGAGGCCAACCAATCTTCTGATAGACTGTTTCAAGAGTCATACCGTTCTCCTTCGCAATCAATTCCAAGAATTTCTCAGCCTTCTGAGCACGTTTCCACTCGTTGTTCTTGGCTCTCTTCGCCTCATTGGAAACTCTCCTTAGAGAACAGTCTATGTGTCTCTTCTGCTGATCAACTCGAAGGACCCTGATGACGACCCTCTGGTTCTCTTGGATATGATTACGGATGTTCCTGACCCACGTGCTACTAACCTCGGAAATGTGAATGAACCCCTCCTTATTCCCGTACTCTGGAAGAACGACGTATGCTCCATAGGCAGCCACCTTGGTGGCCACTGCCACCGCATATTCATCTGGCTGGGGCCATTCTGCACGCTTCAAGACCATTATTCTTACTCCTTCTCGGAGAACCTCAAGGTTGGACTAATATAGATTTGGGAGGATGAGGGCAACCACAGAAGTTTGAGGATAGCTCAGGCACACCTCTACGAGTACTGTTCTATCTCCCTTGCAATGTCTTCAAGCTTGGCTCTGCCACCACTTGGACGAGCCAGAACCTTGTCACATTTCAGACATTTCACTTCAGTAGAGGCATGTGCGAAGATTATCTGTTCATTCTCACAGTCCAGACACTGGACCTTCAGAAATCGCGATCTTGGCTGTTGAACAATCTCTCCTTTCGTCAACTCGTTCACCTACACTCGCATGACTTCCACTTTCTTCATTCTCATGCCCTTTGACTGCACTATGTAGTCGCAGTCTTTGCATTTGTACTTGAGAACGGTCTTCTTTGTCGTCTTCGCAAAGCGTTTCTGGATGGGTTTCGGGAATGATCCATATCCCTTGTGCTTCCTAGACATTCTTCGGGCGCCCTCTGCCATGCTTCTGTCTTTGCCCTTCTTGTATTGGCTGACGGTATGTATTGTATGTCCCTTGCATCTGGGACAGTATTTCTTGAGTTCGCCTTTGATCTTCATATGAGAGTCACCAGTCTGGAGGCTTTGGGACCCGACTCGATATTCTTTATAATCCTTGGGACGCAGCTCTCTAGGTTCTGGGAGTCGAAGTGTGGAAGGCTAGATTCATGCTGGTTGGAGTACGGTCCAAACATGCGCTATGACTACCGCGGCTAAGAGAAGGGCTGTAAGAATCACCACTAGAGTAGGACCCACCTTTATTCCAGGTGTTTCGTCTTCGAAGAAACGAATCAAACCGGCGCCACCACTTGGCATCGGCCCTTCTCCACGCTTCTTTCTCCGTTTCTTCGCGGTCTTCGGCATGCCGTTACAGCTCCTGATTGGTCAATTGAGCCCACGTTGCGTTTTTAATCCTTCCGACATGAAACTACTTCTAGAAGCCGCTAGATTCAGCCTCCTCATTACGTTTCGACCGGCTCGATCACTACTTGATATTTCTCACAATTCCCTCGGCTGTATCATGCATCTTCTTCGATACGTTTGACAGCGTCTGCAGAATCTTTTGTCGTCTGTCTTGTTGAGTCTGCAGATCAAGATTTGCCAGCTGTGCAAAGTCCTCAGACAGAGCAAGGTACGTCTTTGCTTTCTCGGCAGAAGTAAGTAGTGAGTCTTCCTTCTCCACTACCTTGAGCTTACCTGAATTCTCATCATATTTCCAAACATCACCAGTCTTGGTATTCAGTATGAAACCATCCGCAATCTGATACTTTCCAGGTTGGTCGTCGCCTCTGGAAATCATATCACCAAAGGTTGCACTCTGCGTCTGCCTTGCCCTCGACACGTCAATGGATGACTTAGCACCAGACCGTGTGGCCTGAGATATCTGATGTCCACATTTGGGACACTTCTCTGCTCCTGCTG
>JBHLPB010000254.1:0-3672 GCA_048939905.1 Promethearchaeota archaeon | reverse complement strand
ACTATCCGCCGCGTCCAGAGGTCTCAAGGTGGGTGACATTCGATCTACTGCGCTCTCTATCATCACTGGATGAATCTTCAGATTGGCTGAGCCTAGAACCACGAAGCTCGTATGTTTCCTATCCTAGAAGAGGGAAGAGGTTCTAGGCACGTAATCATCCTGATTGCCCTTCAGAGTGCAAACTAGACCTTATTGCAGTCGGGATATTCTTAATAATATCGCATCAGACACATGAGGAGGGTATGAGTCTGAAACCACCAGAGTGGTTCCTAACGAATGCCGTCACTGAGTTGCGCGGTGTTCGCTGATGATGACTGCCAGAAAGGACGGCGGATTCGATTGGAAGAGGTAAGGTCGCTTAGGCGCGACGCTACCACAGGTCTGTTAGCAGGATTGGTCCTAGCTCTTCTGATGTATGGACCTGTTTTTCCGGCTTGGAATTCCCTATCAACCGGTGTGGCACTTCATTCACTTTTGGCACTTCTAGCAATCATTGCCGCGGCTTGGGTGTACGTAGACATTCGAAGAGATCTCCCTGTCTGTGATAGTATCATCTTCGCTGCGCTAGTTTCACGCGCGACAATTCATTTGGGTGCTGCAATCAACATATCCGTTGGACAGCCCCCGCCCCTAGTCGAATTCACTGTTCGCGATATGGCTCTCGATGTGCTTGAGATAGCACTACTTGGGGTCCTATTACTTATCGCGGTTCTTCACTACAGGCGCAACCCTCACAGCAAGACAACGACGAAGCGTGTAGTAACGCTTATCTTGCTCGTTCTGCTGCTTGATGGCCTCATTCATTTCGTCATCTTCCCGCAACTCCAAGATGCTCAAGTCCAGCTTGTGGGAATCGGAGGGGGAGTCCTAGCAGCCGCAAGCTTGCTAATCGCAGTATGGGTCAGAAGAAGAGAACCATTCAAGGCTAGGAATCGAGAGACTTCACTCTACGTCATAGCTTTTCTGCTGTTCATCGAGTCGACCGTTCCGGCAGTTGCTTCTCTCTTCTTCCTCCAAGAATTGTGGGCGTTGACCATGGTGGTCGAAGCAGTTGCTTTCCTCGCCCTCACATTCGCAGTTGCCACACCTCGGCTTATGGCGCTTGGAATGGACTATGAAACATCGTTTGGGGTCCCGGGGCTCTTCAGCCTCCTAGCCTTTGTGCCGTTCATGGTTAGCATATTCGCTGTTTCACTGGCTCCCGGATTCCTCGTGGTTGATTTGGGTGCGTATTTCATATCTCACGTAGGGGCGGCGTTCCTCTCAGGCATAATGGCGTTCCTTGTCTATGAATACAGCAAGCGGAAACCAGCCTGGGTGCACTACCCCCTGATTCTCCTGTTTCTCTCTTGGGCACTTGTAGAAGGCTACATCGTAGTGGTTTGGAGAGTCAATGAGATTATTCTATTCGGCGAGTCGCTTGTGCCCTACATTGTGGGGAGCATAGCCTCAGTCATAACTCTCGCTAGGAGCATTCAATGGGCCCAGAAACGGCCCCAGGAAGAGGCCATGATCAGGCCGTTGTACTGGGTATTCACACGGTTGGCCTTTGTTGCGGCGATGTTGCCAACTGGTGAGCTCTTGGAGGATTTCATCTTAGGTGGAACACCGACGCTTGTAGGTAGTCCGCTCGGGAGGATGGCTCTTCTGAGCATTAACTCCGTGGCAATGTTTGCAGTCACATACCTGACAGTTCTCCTTGCAAAAAGAGCACGAAGTTGGAGAACACTCGAGGGACTAGCCGCTGGTTTGCTTTCGGTCTGGATTGTTCCCAATGTGCTAAAAGGCAACTTCGATGACTGGGTTGCGGGTTGGTGGGCAGCTGAAGTCTTCCTTCTCATAGGTCTCTTGCTGGGGCCTGCACTGATTGGTACACTCTACCTCCAAGAGATGTTTCGAGCCGAACGGTCCAGAAGGAAGGCAACTCTGCTAAGTGATGTCCTAGCCCATGATGTGTCCAATCTCCACCAGGCACTGTCTCTCGCATTGGGTCTGCTTGACATCGAAGGCATTCCCCAGCATGTGAGAGACGAGGCATTGGAAGATGCAAGGTCGTGCCTGCGACGGGCTGATCAGCTTACAAAGAACGTCAGGGGAATGGGCTTTGTTGAAAGCGAGAATGAGCTGCCACTGGAACCTCTGGATCTGGTACGATCAATAGAGCACGCCTTCGGGCAGCTCATGATGGAGAAACCGGATGAAACCGTTGAGTTCTCTGTCGACAAGGAAGAGGAAACATGCTACGTGGCGGCAAATGGCCTCCTTGTGGACCTGTTCTACAATCTATTCAAGAACTCCGTAATGTATTCACCCGATCTGAAACGGATTGATGTTCAGATTGAAATGGTGGAACTAAGAAGCAGGAGTGCGTGGGAAACCAGGGTCGTGGACTATGGCAGAGGTATCAGTCCAGAACTGAAGCAAGACCTCTTTCGTCGATTCATGAGAGGCGCAGAGGGTTCGGGTCTCGGTCTTTCAGTCGTCTATGCGCTGGCTGAAACCTATGGTGGAGAAGTGACTGTCGAGGACAGGATTTACGGTGACTATTCAAGGGGGACAGTGTTTGTCGTGACGCTGCCAGCTCATGTGGAGCAACCGGAGCAAATGTGAATGCCTCTCAGGTCAATGAGACTTCTGGAATCTGCCGATGACTTCGTTTTGCACATCTTCAGAAAGACTCACGAAATATGCACTGTATCCAGCCACTCTGACCACGAGGTTCTTGTGGGCATCAGGGTTCGATTGGGCTTCGACCAGCTGGTTTGAGTCCATCATGTTGAACTGAATCTGCATTCCTCCAAGCTCCACGTATGACCTCAGAAGGGATACTAGGGGCTCCAAACCTTCATCGCCAGATACAAAGCCAGGGTCGAGAGCAAGCGTGAAAGCAATTCCGTTTGGATAGAGTGTGTAATCTACCTGTGTCACTGAACTTAGAGTTGCCGTCAGCCCTTGTGAGTTCAACCCCATAACCGGTGATGCCCCGTTGCTCAGAGGGGTGGTGGGCATTCTTCCACTGGGCAATGCACCTGTGAAGTAGCCGAATGGTATGTGAGTTGACACTGAGTACATGCCAGGGATGAAAGAACCACCTCTGCCATTCTTGTGTCTCTCCACCTCTCGACTGTAGATCTCCGCCACAAGAGAAGCATAGTAGTCAGCCAGCTCATCATCGTTTCCATACTTAGGAGCCTTGTTGAGCAACATCTGTCGCAATGACTCATGGTTGTCAAAGCCATCTTTCAGTGCCTCTATCAATACGTCCAGGCTCACCTTCTTCTCTCTGTAGACAAGCAAGTCTATGGCCGCAAGAGAATCCGCAACATCCGCCATTCCCACTCCTTGTACACCCGTAAAGTTGTACCTAGCTGACCCTGTGGTTATGTCGGATCCAACACTGAAGCAATCATCAACACATAGCGAAAGAAACGGCGTCGGTTTCAGCTCCATGTTCGCCTTCTCAAAACTATTTGACCCACGCGCCATCAATTCTACCAAGTAGGCCACTTGCTTCGTAAAGGCTTCCACCACATCATCCATCGACCTGAATTCTAGAGGGTCTCCCGTTTCCACGCCATGCTTGGTTCCCAGAAGAGTGCCTGTCCCGTTGTGAAGCGCGAGCTCAAGGCACATCGCCAAGTTGAAGAGTGCTGCATCTGACGACGTAAAGCT
>JBHLPB010000253.1:0-3680 GCA_048939905.1 Promethearchaeota archaeon | reverse complement strand
TCGTTACGGGGGCTGTATTCCTCTATCTACTGTGGTTATATCCCTACACTCTAAGAATGATGGGAGATTGGGGCAGTGGAGCATTCTGGGGAGGGTCACCACCCGGAACGCTATTCCCTATTCCGACGATGCCCGGTCTGCTTGAGGCAATAGTAGCAGCAAATGCAGTAGATTCCTTCATCTACCTGACCTTCTACCACACAGGGCTATGGTTGCTATACGCTGTATTCGCCGTACCGTTTGCCTTCTCTCCATGGAGAATCACTACTGAGCCAGAAGCCGAGGCTATCTGGAACGGTTCTTGACCTCAACAAGGAGTCCTGCATCTGGGAGTACGTACACGCGTGGATTTGGAATGTCAAGGTTGCCTTTCGCGAATCTATCGACTAGTTCACGCATGATTCTCTGAGCATCCTCAGGACCTTGCGGATTGATTCCCTCCATTCGATACACATCCCACAGCTCCTTGGGGTCTAGCTCAGTCACCACCTTGACATTGTGTTCGGCAACATCAAGGAATATCCTATACAAATCAGGAGGTTTCTGATTCCCAATCTTGAATGTCTCCTCTGACCCGTAGGTTTCGATGACAAACCTGAGTGCATCCTTCACCATCATGTCCTTTGAGGCGTGCATGGCCTCCTCATATCCTAAGCTTCCTATCCCTTCCTGACATGGCGCCAGCAACACAATCCAACCTTTCAGATCATGACGAACCGCGTTCCAAGCTGCATGTATCCCCTTTCCTGCTTGATACAGATTGAGTCCAAGCTCGCCTACAGACACAAACACAATATCTCCAGGTTCATCAACTTCTACGACCCTGAGTTTCCTCAATGGCTCAGCTGCTGCTTTGTGACACTCAATTAGGTCTCCGGCCTGAAGATACACAATCTCCTCGTGATTCACGATGGTATCAACGCAGAACATGGGGAGCTTCTCTTTCACGTTTGAAGCAATCTCAATCATGTCCTCGATGACGGGGTTTCCATCACAGTTGCCGAGTCGGCAACCTTCAACGAAACCTCGTTCAAGGTCAAACATCCTTGGATGATTCACCCGAATGGTTTCTCTTCCGGCGACCCCCGGACAGAACAACTTCACAGTGCCCGCCTGTCCAGCGAAGTAATGGTACTCTGAATCTGACAGAGGAATCAGAAGCGATGCCTCGAGCACTTGTTCGTCGATGAAGATCGGAGTGCCTCTCGATGTCTTGTCAAGCGCTCTATTCCCAGTGTCGCAGTCGTGGATCAGGACATGGTCTTTCCACTTGGCATAGAGTTGGGACCCAAGTATCCTGTTCTCAATTGCCTCTGGAGTGGGCTTCTTATGAGAACCGCTGGCGATGACAATCTTGATGTCTTCTTCTTGCACGCCGAAACCGATTAGTCTCCTAGTGAGGGGAGGCAACAGGGCTCGCGTATGGATGTTGGGGCGAGTATTATCATCAACGATGAACATGATGGTCTTGCCAGGGTCGTAGACCTCCTGAACGAGCTCATCAAAGGGCTTGGAACCGACCGGGTTCTCCAGAACGTCATCCAGCTTGGCTTCGAAATCGTCAAAGTCTGGCTTGTACCCCTCAACCTCTAGGACACTGACTTCTTTCAGTGCGAGAGGTATGAACTCATCTACTACTGTGGCACCGTACTTTATGGGAGTCTTGTAGAAGGACATTATGCTTTCCCCAATTACGGGTATTCAGCACATATGTAACGGTTCCGGTACATGGCAAGACCAGGCTCTCTTAGGCCGTTTCAAAAAGCCTTATATCAACCCAACGGGATTCAGAATGTTAGAGCCATCTAACTTTTGACACACGTAACTGAAGGTGCAAAGCTCGGAGCTGCAGCAGGATGTCTGATGATATTGAACAGATTCCTTCTCACATTGAGACAAAACGTCTCACAGAGGTCAGCTCAGGGACCAAATGCACCCTCGTCAGCATAGAGAGATTTGGACCTAGACGGCATCCTGGAAGGAAACATCATCACCCCCACAGATCTTGGGCCGATTCTTGGGCCGATGAATGGCGTGAGAACTGGGAAAGAAGAAAGAAGAAACGGCGTGGATGGGCCTCCGCTATGCGTCGTCATTGGTTCGGAGGAGACGACGAACATGAAGAAGACCCAGACTGTCCCTACAGACAAACGAGAAGGCCAGTGAGCAGGGGACTGATGCGGAGGCTCATGGACCTCGGTATCACTAAGGGGTGCGTGTTTGAAGTAGTCCAAAGTGGAGGATCAGGCCCCGTCTTGATTGAGGTCAGAGGAACGAGAGTCGCGGTAGGGAAGAACTTGGCTTGCAGGATACTTGTGAAGGAGGTCCCATGATCAGTTGAGAATAAGGGTGGCCCTCATTGGCAACCCCAATGTTGGGAAGTCAGTCATCTTCAACAATCTCACGGGACTCAAGCAACACACTGGTAACTGGCCGGGAAAGACTGTGGAGAAGAAAGAGGGCTACTACGAATACAAGGGCTACGAGTTTGAAGTCATAGACTTACCAGGTGTGTATAGTCTGAGCACCCTCACTGATGATGAGCAAGTCGCTCGGGAGTACCTAATCGACCACAGGCCGGACGTGGTTGTTGACATAGTGAACGCATCCCAGCTCGAGAGGAACCTCTACCTCACGTTGCTATTGGTAGAAATGCAGCTCAACCTGGTCGTCGTACTCAACATGTACGATGTCGTCGAAGCCCGAGGTGATAGAATCGAACCAGATGTCCTCTCAAGAAAACTCCGCGCCCCTGTGGTGGTGACAACTGCAACAAAGAAGGAGGGCATGGAAGACCTCAAGAAAGCCATTCTCAAATCAACACCGGAAGGGCTCCTAGAAGAAAACAAGTACGAAGAGCATCATGAAGTTCCACACCCACCGGGAGAGGAGAATGGAAGAGACCATCTGCACTATCATCCCCGACATCATCATCATGGCGAATATGAACGGATTCGTCCTCCTGCTATCAAGTATAATCAGAGCATAGAATCAAAGCTAAAGGAAATAGTTGCAATACTCGAGGAAGAGAAAGAACTGCTTGACAGATTTCCACCACGATGGTTGGCGCTCAGAGTTCTGGAGAGAGACACCGAAGTCCTGCTAATGATTCAGAACCCGGTCATCCGGGAGAGGGTTCTGGAGGTGGGAATTTGAGTGGAGACCGGCAAGTAGTCGACCCCGATTCGGAGGCTCCTGAGGATCAGGTAGACTACGAGATAGTACTTGCCGATGAGAGGTACCGGATAATCGGGGACATTCTATGTGAGGTATACGAACCGGGAGAGGAGAAGTGGATTCTCAGTGATATGATGGACAATGTGTTTCTTCACCGGTACCTTGGTCTACCCATATTCCTCGTAATCATGTGGGCGATGTTTCACTTCACGTTCACAGCATCTTTGGTCTTCATGGCAATGATTGAGGAAGCCTTCGCATGGCTCGGCGGGCTGACCTCTCAGATACCAGTTCCTTGGTTGGCGTCTCTTCTCACAGACGGGATTATCGGTGGAGTGGGCTTCATCGTAGTATTCCTGCCTCCAATCCTGTTCATGTATCTCTCAATCTCGGTCCTCGAGGACACCGGTTATCTGGCCCGAGCTGCGTTCGTCATGGACAAGGTCATGATGAGAATTGGACTCCACGGCCGATCCTTCATACCGCTCCTACTTGGCTTTGGT
>JBHLPB010000252.1:0-3682 GCA_048939905.1 Promethearchaeota archaeon | reverse complement strand
TCCTGTTCATGTATCTCTCAATCTCGGTCCTCGAGGACACCGGCTATCTGGCCCGAGCTGCGTTCGTCATGGACAAGGTCATGATGAGAATTGGACTCCACGGCAGATCCTTCATACCGCTCCTACTTGGCTTTGGTTGCAGCGTCCCAGCTATTATGGCTGCCAGAACTGTCGACGGAGAATCAAATCGGCTCACGACAATCCTTGTCACGCCTCTGATGTCATGCGCTGCCAGACTTCCGGTCTATGTTCTCATCGCCGGCGTCTTCTTTCCAGACTACGCTGGCACGATGGTATTCCTGATGTACATTTTGGGAATCGTGATGGCCGTCGCCATGGCTCTTCTATTCAAGAGCACAATCCTTCGAGAAGAGTCCTCTCCACTTATCATGGAGCTACCGACCTATCAGAGGCCGACTTTGCACGGATCCTTTCGACATGCTTGGGATAGGGGCTTCTTGTTCCTTAGGAAAGCGGGAACGTACTTGTTGGCTGGCGCTATCTTGCTCTGGGTTCTTGCTAACATAGGTCCGACAGGTCTTGGTGTCGCAGCTGATGAGTCCTTCATTGCGATTATAGGCAGTCTCGTCGCACCACTCTTCGCACCACATGGCTTCCCATGGCAGATTGTTTCAGCACTCATCTTCGGTCTTCTGGCAAAGGAGATTGTAGTAGAAGCGCTAGGGATCATCTACTCTGTTCAGGGCGAGGCCGCAATTGGGACGGTATTGGCAATTTCTCTAAGTCCGCTATCTGCACTAGCTCTGATGGTCTTCGTTCTGCTCTACACACCTTGCATCGCAACAATAGGGACCATAAGGAGTGAAACCGGGTCGTGGAAATGGGCCGGCTTCTCGGTGGCGTACCAAGTCCTGCTCGCTTATTTGATGTCTCTTCTTGTCGTCCTTATCGGAGGGCTCTTTTTGGCTTAGGAGGTGCAATGATGGAAGACAGTGAAGCTACGATTGCATGGTCTTTAGCACTTCTAATGGGCACTGTGTATCTGGTGGGAGGAATGCTATGGTTGTTGGTCAGTCTTGGTCTGCCAATACCATTTCCCTCCATTGTCGATCCAATAAGCGCCCTTGTATTGGTCATCATTGCAGTCATCTTCTTGTCTGGAACAAGACCGCTACGCCAAGGAAATCGTGACGGGCTTGGATTCATAGCTGTTGGCGTGCTTCTAGCCGGAATAATGTTTGGACTCCAGTTGGTCATATTGTCAACGAACTATCTAGGGTGGTTGCTTGGTTTTGAGGACTGGCTCTCATGGAATGCAATGTCGAATCTCACGCCGACCGTGTGGTTGTTCCTTCTTGTGATTCTTCTCTTCGCGATCGCCAGAGCAGCCGAGGGAGATGTAGAAGGAGGATTCACCAAGCATCTCTTCGGACGGTGATTACATGTTGAAGAAGATCCTTCAAGTAATACTACACCAGAGAATCATCCACAAGCAGGACCTCGCCAAGACTGTAGGGGTCCAGATAGAAACTCTTGAGGACATGCTCAGGCTGCTTGTCGAGAAGGAGTATCTGAAACGGGATGATTGTGTTGAGATTGAAGACCCTCACTGTTCAGGTTGTCCCTCTGTGTCCAGTTGTTTGGATGAGCAGATCGCCACGCACGAATATCATTTGACCGCCAAGGGAATCAGGTATGCAAAATCAGAATGAGCAAGCTAAGGCGAACACTCAACCACTGATTTTATCTCGAGGTGAGTGAGATGACCAAGGGGGAAAGAGATTGGGAAAGGTGAGAGAGGATATCAGGTCGGCAGTTCGCAGTTTTGTAAGCCGTATAAATGCAGGAGACCCAGAGGGGCTCATGCAACACCAGACAGAGGACTTCGTGTTCATTGACTATGACGGCGACATTACGCGCGGTCGTGATGGTTGGCATGGATACTTTCGGGATTACTCGGACTACAAGATACATGAGAAGCGCATAATCATCAGCGGAAACGGCGCAGCATTAATTGGAGAAACCACGGGTTGCCATGTTGGGCCTGAAGTGGAGAAGGAATGGACCATACTATGGACAGCCGAAGTCAGAGACGATTTGCTGTCCGAATGGCGTATTTACTCAGATGTTCATGAAGTGAGGGAGAGGCTGGATAAGGGGCAGAAACCTGAGAATCAGAGAGAGCACACCAAACCAGTCAAGTCCGCTGCGCTTGCTTTCGTGGGTAGAATCAATGCTGGCGACTCCGAGGGTCTGATTGAACTCCAGACTGAGGACTTCACATTGATAGACTATGAGGGAGAACAATACCGTGGTCGCTCCGGATGGAAGGACTACTTTGAGGAGTGTCCCGACTACAAGATCCATGTGAAACACACAATCACGAGCGGCCATGGAGTTGCGATTCTAGGCAGAACAACTGGCTCACACGTTTCACCGGAGGTTGAGGAGAGAGAAACAATCCTCTGGACAGCTCAGATTCGTGACGGTTTGGTCGCGGAGTGGCGACTTTACTCGGACACAGAGGAAGTAGAAAGAGAAATCGAGAAGGCTTGATGGCGGGGCGGACCCACAAATCCGAGAAACTGGCCATACTATATAGTGAGAATGGTATGTTTTTCTCATACTATATAGTGAGGATGATGATTTTGCTCAAGAAAAGCGGTGACGGAAAACTTAAATCAAAATGCGGGTATGCTGTAGATACACTCTTGGGGGAGAAGAAGCAGAGTGGAACCTAGGTATATAAAGGTTCGAAAGATTTATAAGACCGAATGCGGTGATATATAAATATTAGGGTCTGCCCGCAGGGTTTGAAGGATTTCTTGAACGAAAAAGCGCCGCCAAGAACAGCTTCGACACACTAACACAATGTGAGTCAGGCGAAACCATCACTGCATACCTTCGGGCCGAGGAGAGGTCGAATGAAGATGTCGTCAGGCGGAAGAAAAAGATCCAAACAGCCCCGAGAGATTACCTTCACGTGTCCAGACTGCGGAGGGCATGAGGTAGTCCAAGATCTCGAGAAGGGTGAGAGGATCTGCGCCACCTGTGGTTTGGTCGTCAGCGACCATCGCATTGACACGGGACCCGAGTGGAGAGCCTTCACATCTGATGAGAAGGATGCTCGCTCACGTGCCGGAGCTCCCAGTTCATACGCTATTCATGACAAGGGCCTGTCAACAATGATGGACTGGCGAGACCACGACGTTTCAGGGAAACGATTCACCGCGGCCCAACGTTCCAAGTTCTACAGACTTCGCAAATGGCAGATCAGAACTCGAGTCCATTCCTCAGTTGACAGAAACCTCGCTCAGGCAATGTCTGAGCTTGACAGACTAGCATCACAATTGGGACTCACCAAGAGCATAAAGGAGCTAGCGGCTCTTCTCTACCGGAAGCTCATCGTCAAGAGACTCGCACGCAGTAGATCGATTGATGCGATGGTGGGCGCTGCAATATACGCAGCCTGCCGGTTGAGGGAAGCACCTAGGTCCCTAGAAGAAATATCCCGCCATAGCCGGGTGTCCAAGAAGAAGATTGGTCAACATTATCGTCTACTGGTTGAGAAATTGAGACTGAAGATGCCCATCTCTGACCCGAGGAACTACGTCCCCAGATTGCTAACCCAACTGAACCTACCTGGTGAGGTGCAAGAGAAGGTCATTGAAATCTTGGAGATGGCCAGAGAGAGGAGGTCGTTGATCACTGGTAGAGATCC
>JBHLPB010000026.1:0-15109 GCA_048939905.1 Promethearchaeota archaeon | reverse complement strand
CGCACTTTCAACCAAGCAAATAAGTCTGGGACTGTAGCGAGAGCATTGGTTGGTGAGAGCTGGGGGCAGGCATCGACCACTGACGCATTGACCGATGAACGTCTGAAGAAACTCTTGTCTGACGCGACAAAGATGGCCAAAGCAACATCGAAATACACCCGAAAGAAGATCGACCTTTCAGGAGTCATAGCCATGGAGAAACGCGTCTGGCAGAAGGTGAAAGAAGATCCTGCTGATGTGCCCACTGAAGACAAGCTAGAGTTTGTAATGGAGCTTGACAGGTCGCAGAAGGTAGACGATAGGATTGTGAATGTGAACTCTGTCTACATGGATTCAAAGCGGGTGTACCGGCTCGTGAACACTGTAGGAACTCGCCTTGAGTGGGATGAGTTGCGCATTCGTTCAACTGTGAATCCTGTTGCCAGAAAAGGCGATAGGATGCAGTTTGACTATGACAGTGTCAGCGGTCTTGAAGGGTTTGAGATGATTAGGAACCTCGATGTCTCAGAGTTTGCTTCGAAGCCAGCAAAAGGGGCGGTTGAGCTTCTCTCGGCGTCGAAAGCGCCCTCCGGAAATCTCACGGTCGTGATGGATGGTGACCTAGCCGGGGTTGTAGCACATGAGGTATGTGGACACGCAAGCGAAGCCGATGAAGTCGTGAAGGGCCGCTCTTTTCTAAGCGGCATGGTAGGCAAGGAAATGGGTTCAGAGCTAGTTTCAATGGTTGATGATGGCACAATCGAAGGCAAGTACGGGACCTTTCCTTTCGACTCAGAGGGCACTCCATCATCCAGGACGATGATAATCGACAAGGGTGTCTATGCTGGTTATCTTCACACAATCGAAACTGCGGCTCTGATGGGTGTCAGCCCGACGGGGAACGGGCGCGCTCAAGACTACAACCGACGAGTCTTCGCTAGAATGACCAATACGTTCTTTGATAAGGGTGATTGGTCAGACGAGGAGATAATCTCTGACACGAAGGATGGAGTCTATGTAATCAAGTCGCTGTCGGGCATGGAAGATGTGGTGGGTGGAGGCGTTCAAGTTACCGCATTGAAGGGCTATCTGATCAAGAACGGAGAGATTGCAGAACCAGTGAGAAGTATGGCACTTGCCGGAAAGGTTCTTGACATTCTGGCCACAGTAGATGCTGTTGGCAAGGAACTGGAGTTCTCAGCCGGAACTTGCGGCAAAGGGGAGGAAGACTGGGCACCGGTAACCTCTGGCGGACCTCATATGAGGGCTGAGATGATTGTTGGAGGCGGCTAGCATGACCTTGGCTGACAAAGCAGGTCAACTTGTTGGCGTGTCCGAGAAACAAGGTGCAACTCAGGCTGAAGCCTTCGTGATTCTCGCGAAGACCTCTAGTGTCTATATTGACGATGACATTCCGAAAATTGTAGATGCAAAAGAAGAAACAGGTGTTGGACTCAAGTTCATTCTTGGGAACCGGATTGGTTTCACGAGTTCTACCCTCTTGTCCGAGTCCGTCGAGGATGTTGTTCACCGCGCCAAGTCAATGGCCAAGATTAGCTCGTCAGACCCAAAGTTCCGTTCTCTACCTGACCCGAAGAAGCCAACAGTGCCCTTTGATCGTTTCTTTGATGAACGAACCGCTATTGCTGATAGCTCCTTATTGATTGCGAAAGCGATGGATGTCGTCAAGGCGGCCAAATCTGATTCGATCTCAGTTCCAAACGGCGTTCTCCGGGCTAGTTCCATTCAGTTTCATGTACAGAATTCACTGGGAGTGGACACTGGATCCAAGTCCACGATGGTCTTCGGATTCTTCACTGCAAAGACTGGAAATGCCGAATCAGTTGGTGAAGGCGTTCAGAGGTGCTGGTCTAGAAGACTATATGACATTGACTTCCCTGCCATAGGAGCGAAACTCGGAACTCAAGCGTCAGATGTACTGAAGGCCAAGGCATTCCGGGAGAACTGGAAGGATGCTGTAGCAGTGCTTGCCCCGAGTGAAGGCAGCGAGATGCTAGGAACGCTTGTTGGATTTTCTACTTCAGCAGAGAATGTCAACCGTAGAAGAAGCCCTTGGACTGACAAGGTGGGGGATTCGGTCGCAGACAAAAGCCTGACTGTAGTTGACAATGGCCTCTCGGACCTTGGGTTGATGAGTGCCTCAGTGGACGACGAAGGAGTTCCGATGCAGAGCACCACGATAATTGAAAGAGGTGTTCTAAAGTCATACGTCTTTGATAGCTACAACGCTGCTCAAGTCGACCTTGAGTCAACAGGAAATGGTTTGAGGCGCGATTCTCGAGATGCTCAAGGGGCGTTTACAGCACCCACAGGCTGTAGACCTACGACGCTTGAGATTCCTGCAGGCACAAAGAGAGTCGATGATATTGTCAGTGAAGTGGATCGCGGTGTGTATGTCGAGCACTTTGCTTGGCCTCAGGTGGACCCGTTGTCAGGTGCATTTTCCAATGAGATGCGGAATGCCCAGCTTATTGAGAATGGAGAACTGACTACAAAGATTCGATATTCTCTCTTGGTTGGCAACCTCCTTGAGGCAATAGGGAAAGAAATGATGATTGGGTCTGACCTCGAGGTGAACTCGGACTACGTCATGCCTACTATTGCCTTGAATGGGATCGAGATTGTTGGACAGTAGAGCAATCTCAGGCTGTTTGGCCGGCGGTGATGGGCTTACTCGCAGTCTGATTCTCGTTCAGGAGTTTGGAAACTCTAAAAAGGAGCCTCCCTCTGATTCGTGTGTAGCTCATTCGAGAGAGGGTTTCACATGAGTCGATTCGAGGAGATATGGAACGAAGAGGTCGAGAAAATCAACACTGCCTTGGACGAGTTCATAACCTGGAAGCGAAGCGAAGCACATCATTTTGGCCCGACCCATGACGAGTACTATGACAATATCAAAGAGTACATCATGCGCGGCGGAAAGCGACTCCGGCCCTTGGCTGTGGTTGTTGCACATAAGGCCGTGAAGAAGAAGGTCGATGTTGAGCATCTGTATAGGGCAGCATGTTCACTAGAGATTCTACACAACGGGTCACTTCTCCATGACGACCTAATTGACCATGATGAAACAAGACGTGGCGGTCCAACATTCCATGCCCGTTATCGAGAATGGTTCAAGGAACAGTCTGATACGCGTCCGGAGAAGGCCGATGACTTTGGGATGACACTAGCCATCTTGGGCGGAGACTCCCTCATCAATCTGGGCGCCGAGGCCATAACCCGTTCTGAACTGGAGCCCGCCGTTTCAATGAAGCTGTTGGACTACTACCAAAAGGGATTCAGTGATCTTGTCGAGGGTGTACTTCTTGAGATGTCCATGATCAGAATGCCAGAAGTTGGTGAAGACACCTATCTCGAGATGGTCTACAGAAAGACTGCAACATTGTTCCAGAAGGCCCTTCAGATGGGTGCCACCATTGCGGGGGCCAGCGATACCCAGTTGAAGGCATTTAGTGAGTTCGGTGCGAAGGTCGGACAAGCCTTCCAAATGCAAGATGACATACTTGGCTCGTTTGGTGACGAAACTGTCACAGGGAAGTCCGCTGCAGGAGACATTAGAGAAGCAAAGAAGACCATGCTTCTCATTCAGGCTCTCAAGAAGAGCGATGCCAAGCAGAAGAAAGTCCTTCAGAACCTCCTTGGCAAGGCAGATATGTCCGAAGATGAGGTCGAGAAGGTCCGAACAGTGTTCCGGGATTCTGGTGCGCTTGAAGCAACCAAGAAGATACGAGATGACCTTCTCAAACAAGCGCAAGACGCACTCAGTAGCACTGATCCTCCTCTTGACCCTGAGTACTTGGAATTCTTGATATCGCTGTCAGAGTTCTTGACGAGCAGAGCGTTTTGACACTGTTCACCCAGCCGCTATTAGCCTAAGGCTGAGAAGGAGCACATCCTCTCCTTTGGATCGAAGTATTTTCTCCATAGGCTTGGTCATACTCGGAATGTTAGTCTTGACATATGCCATGAATTCGGTCTGGGAGTCAGCCAGCGCGCGACGCATGCCTCTTACGTGCTTGAGAAGAACGTCGGTTGCCTCTGTCCCGCCTACCTCCCTGATGAGAACTTTGCGCTTGAGAGCGCGAAGTATCTCTTCGGCGATGACCCTCGATTCAGTGACAAGTTTGTCACGGGGTGACATCCGTTTCTTCTTTAGCTCCTTTCTAGTTTCTCGGGCTCTTTCGATTATCCGTCTGATCTCCTCTTCGTCCTGCAACTCCTCTTCGAAATCTGATTCAATGATGAGTTTCCTCCATGCCCTCTTCCCTTGGAACTCAAGTGGAGAAACATAGCCCTTGGAGTGCATCTCCTTGAGGCACTTCTTGAAATCCTGCTCAGTCATAATTGAAGCCGGTGCAGAGAGTTGAAGATACTTCTGGTACAAAGACGCCTCGAATTCGATTATCGACCAACCAAACGAGCGGATTATGCCGAGCTCTATCTCGTTTTCAACTAGTTTGGACTCTAGCCCTTTAGCCATGTCTATACCCCCTAGACGCGCTGGCACATTATGCTTGCAAAGTTTCCATAAGAAGATTTGTGGAACCGCAGTGTGATTTCATTAACCGATGAGCCTGCCGAAATTCTGGTTCCTCGTTAGCGTTTTTCGTACGCACACTGTCAGTCTGTTTTGGAGCGAGGAAACTGCACAGAATGGGTTCCAGAAAACGATGAGACTTATAGGCATGTTGAACACCCTTACATTGCAACAGAACATGGATTGAACATATTCTGTTCAAGTGTTAGAGGAGTGAGAAATGAGCGAATTTGAATCAGGCACAAGCCGAAACATGATCATAGCTGTAGTTGTGATTGTGATTATCGGCGTCGCTGGAGTCGGCTTCGTGATGCTTGGTGGTCTTGGACCAGGACCAACAACAACCACAACCACCACAACTACGACCACCACAACAACACCGCCGCCAGATGAATACACGCTGAAGTTGCTTACAAGACACAGTCCAACCATTCAGAATGCATATGAGAACGCGTTCTTGGCTAGTTCCCTTGCTACGGACAACCATATCACCGACATAATCTGGACGTATGTTGAGGATCATCTCTGGGATGGCATAATCGCTGCAGGTGATGCTGATGTTGTCTGGGGTGGTGGGCCAACCGTCTTCGATCAGCTAATGGCAGATGGTCGCTTGGAACCACTGACGAGCACGTATATGGAAACAGTAGCTGCCAGGGTTCCCGACGAGTTTGGTGGCGTCGACCTCAAGAGAAACAACAGCCTCGACCAGCTCTCCTGGGTTGCTGCAGCAGTTTCGTCGTTCGGGCTTACTGTCAACAACTACTTCCTTGACTACTACGGACTACCAGTTCCTGAGAATTGGACTGTCCTGGCGGATCCCGTCTACGGAGAACTCCTGCCCGCGATACCTTCAATTGCGATGGCTGATGCACCGAAGTCTTCTTCAAACAGGCGTTGCTATGAGATTATTTCGCAGGCTTATGGATGGGATGAGGGCTGGGACATCCTAGCACGGATGGCTGCTAATGCGGTCATGCCAGGATATTCGGGTGATGTCAAGGCAGCGGTCGATAATGGTCTAGTTGGAGTAGCAATGTCAATCGACTTCTATGGCTATCAGTCAGCAAATGAGAGGCCCGGCGTCTGCGAATACATTGTACCTAGCGATTTCACTGTGGTCAATGGAGATCCAATCGCAATTGCTTCAACAAGCACTCAGAAGGACCTGTCTGAGTACTTTGTGGACTTTGTCCTCTCTGCCGAAGGTCAGGCTCTCTGGCTGGACCCTGACTTAATGAGGTTGCCAGTCATCGAAGCTGCATTTCATGAGCCAATCCCTGCTGGTCAGGAGGACTTGCACGACGCATTGTATCTGGCTTACAATACAACCAAGGTTACCACTGGCATTGACTTCAATGATACAGAGTCCCTTGGATTGAGCAATTCATTCAAGTACTACTTCTCGGCCGTGCTCGCTGGTGCACAGACTGAGCTTGTAAACTGCTGGTTGAGAATAATCGCTGCTAGCTCGACCCCCGCTGAAGTGGATAGCTATGCGGTGCAGATGTCGCAAATATTGACCAGCCCCACCTTCACCAATGCGACGCTCACTATACCGGGTGGCCCCTTCACGTTGGAATACGCGCTGGGGATCAACGGCTATCTCGCTGATGAAACGCTAAGAGCTTGGTACATGAATGAGTGGACGAATCTTGCAAAGCTCCAGTACAATGGCATTCTGTGATAATCATTAGAGGCGTCGGAGCTCATTGAAGACAAGCGAAGAGATTGAAGAAGAGAGAAGGAAAGCCCTTGAGGTCGACTCAGAGCTAGTTCCCGCCGATCGCAGGAGCAATCTCATGAGGGCCCTCAAGGGTGCTCCTCGTTTTTTCCTCTCATGGTTCTCACGGCGACTGCATTCAGGAGCATCTCGACTCAGACGTGGTGCCGGCAGACTCCGTGGCTTTTTCAGAGCGCCTTGGTCAAACTCGAGGAAGCTGGCATCAAGGACTCGTGAGAAACTATGGCGAGGGGCGAAGAAACTACGCAGGGAGCTAGACGCTCTTACCACAATCCAGTTGATTGCAGTCGTCGGAGTCTTCACTGCTTTCCTTGTAATGCCGCTTCTAAGTGTCGTTGTGTTCTCGTTCACTGACTCGACCGGAGCGCTTTCGCTGATGCACTTCATCAGCCTCTTCAGAGACTCCAACATCTGGCCGTGGATATACAACACGGTCACTGGCAATATAGATGTCTTTCTCAATCTGACACCTTCCTTCTATAGTGAGCGACTCAATCTGCTTGTGATATGGGGCTGGGACTGCGGAGCTATCATCAACTCTCTCTACGTGGCGATCATTGTCACTACAGCCTCTGTTCTCATAGGCGTCTTCTTTGCATTCATCATTGCCAAGTATGAGTTCTTTGGCAAGAAGATTGTACGCACGGTCTTGATATTCCCAATCTTGGCCATCCCATTCGTGGGCGCGATAGGAATCAAATCGTTCTTGGGCCCAGACGGATTCATCAACAAGCTGTTCTATCAAACACTGCACATACTGCCCTCTGCCATTTGGCTGAGGGGACTTGCTGCAATGATATTCGTTCAGTCATTGTCACTCTTCTCGCTGGTCTATCTAAACGCCTACTCCTCATTCATGAGCATTGATCCGTCTCTCGAGGAACAGGCCGAGAACCTCGGTGCCAAGGGATTCGGACTATTTCGTTCTGTGACACTCCCACTGGCTTTGCCGGGCATACAGGCGGGAGCCATTCTTACCTTCATACTCAGCATAGAGGATCTTGGCTCACCAATAGTCTTCCAAGATCATCAATCAGCTAGGAACACACTCGCTTACCAGGTCTATTCGAATGTTGCGGGTCAATCAGGTCGGATAGACCCGAAGGGTCCCGCAATCGGTATTCTACTTCTTGTCTTTGCTTTGATTGGTTTCATGGCTATTCGAAAGTACACTGCCCTCAGATCCTATGAGGCTGGTACAAAAGGAGGGCAATGGAATCCAAGAACAAGAAGGCTTAGCAGGAGAGCGACTCTCCTCTTGTATGCCATACTCATTCCAGTTCTCTTTCTTGCACTGATACCTCACATCAGTGTCATCATGATTTCCTTCGCTGGAGCGTGGTCTCCAGAGAATCTATTTCCTGATCAGTGGACTCTGAGCAACTATGATGTTCTCTGGGCATTTCCTGATGTGGCAAATTCAATCAACAACACTCTCATATACGGCGTGATCGCTACTGTGATGATCGTACTTCTTGGTGCCAGTGCGGCGTTCATAATTGCGAGAAAGGATATTCCAGGAAAGACTGCACTTGATTTGCTGGTGACTTCACCAATTGCTCTACCTGGAATCGTGATTGCTACAGGGTTCTTCACTCTTTTCTACGATACTCCGATCTTCATGTTTGGTCATCCTGCATTTCTCATAGTCATGTCCTATACTGTCCGGAAGTTCCCCTTCACAGTGAGAGCTGCCTACGCAGGACTGATGTCGACACCAGTAGTGCTTGAGGAAGCTTCCCAGAACATGGGAGCAAGCAGGAACAAGACTTTCTACAAGATCACACTTCCTCTCATAGGTGTAAGCGTACTGGCTGGGTCGCTGCTCTCCTTTGTTTATTCTGTGAGTGAAGTCAGCACTAGCCTTATCTTGGGCGGTATTGGGACCAGCGAGGCGCCTGTAACTTTCTGGATGTCTGCAGTGCTTAATATGATTGGCCAATATGGCGGTCCTAGCAGTGCCGCCTGTCTAGGAGTGCTATTAATGGCTATGCAGATGATTGTGATAACCGTAACCAACAGGATTCTGGGGGCAAGATCCGCCGCCATTACGGGCATCTGAGGTGAAACATGTGGTAGAGATTAGACTAGAGAACCTGCGCAAGACCTTTGGCGAAGTTGTTGCTACGGACGAAGTAAACATGGTCTTGGAAGAGGGCGAACTCTCGACTCTCCTGGGACCGTCTGGATGTGGAAAGACTACTCTCCTTCGTTTGATAGCTGGCTTCTATGCTCCTGACCGGGGGAAGATATTCTTTGATGACAAGGAGGTAACGGATGTACCTCCCCACAAGAGAAACACCGGAATGTGCTTTCAGAACTACGCGTTATGGCCTCACATGTCCGTCACTGATAACGTGTCATACGGACTGAAGCTGAAGCGGGTTAATGGCATGAAGTACACCAAGAGCGCCATTAGCCGTAGAGTGATGGATGCGCTGAATCTTGTGCACATGGGAGACCTCGGAAATAGACACATACACCAGCTCTCTGGTGGTCAGCAACAACGTGTGGCGCTTGCACGGGCGCTAGTCATTGAACCGGGTGTCTTGCTGCTAGACGAGCCACTCTCCAATCTCGACGCAAAACTGAGGCTTGAGATGAGAGAAGAGATCATGAGGATTCAGAAAGAGCTATCAATTACCACCGTCTATGTTACTCATGACCAACACGAGGCGCTTAGCATCTCAGATAGAGTCGCCGTCATGGATCTTGGCTATGTACAACAGTTCGGCACTCCCAGAGAGATATACGAGATGCCTCAAACTGTCTTCGTCGCCGATTTTATCGGTCAATGTACCTTTGTTGATGGAGTGGTTGAGTCGGTCGGAGAAACCATCCAAGCAAGAATCCCGAATGACCAGATTGTCACAGGAAAGACAACAATTGAGGACTATCCATTTGAAGTGGGCGAGAGAGTGAAATGCGCCATGAGGCCAGAGGATCTTCACCTGGAAAGAAGAGGCAAGACGGACAATGAGATTACAGGAGATGTATATCGCACAATCTACGTGGGCAATGCAATGGAGCTCTACTTTAAGGTCGGAGATGTTGAAGCCCAGGCACTACTCGGCCCAGATACCGGGCTTAAGATAGGCGACAAGGTGACGCTCTATGCCCCTCAGTCTGAGGTCATGATTCTGCCCGTTGGTGGAGTGGAAGCACTGAGGAAGGTCCCAGGTCACCCAATGTCTACAAGTGCACCCCCGACTAGGGTTCCCGCGAATGTCTAGTGGCCACAGCAGCACCCCGCTGGAAGGCCAACATCTCCTTTCCATCTAGGACTGCACGACCAACACCTAGTAGGCTTGAATCTTCATCAACTATGAGGACTTCTTCACCTGCGATGATGCTCTGACTTGCACGTTTGACAAACTTTGCTAACGCCGATTTCCCTTTGGCGATGAATTCTGAAATGGAACTGTCCATGGTCACCATATAGTCTGAGGATATCCCAAGTTTCAGGAGCTCCAGGCCCCCAACATACGTCGGAATGAGAAGTCCGGTGTTGGGCACAAGAGTGAACACAATATCATCACTTTTCCTCACATGCCGTATCTTTCCAGTTTTCTTTGAGAAGGTGATCTCGAAGTCCTTCATCTTGGCGAGAGATTTCGGCTCAATCCCCCATTGATGTGCGAGCAACGCACGGACCTTCCTCATCGGCCAAGAATCAGATTGTACATCATCAGATGAGCTTGCAGCCACTGCGTCTAGCTCTTCTACGGTTTCAATGTTGATATCCTTCCCGATTGTGTCAAGAAGAACATTGGTTGGCGTGTCGCGTGCAAGCCATGTTGCCTTCTCATTTGAAAAAACGCCCAGGAACTCTCGCAGTCTTTTCGCAGATGAGTTCAGCGTAGGGCTGTCAATGGCCTTGGGGAACACACACTGTTGGGCAGGATGCACATGCTCCAACTCCCAGGGAACTGCTCCCATTGGCGTCACATAGACGACTATCAGATTCTCAGGACCTGTACGTTTGACCATGTTCGACACAGAGCTTGTGGTTTCCGAGAACGGTCTGTCACCGAGATGTGGCACAAGAAGAATCGTGCGTGTCTTTCGGTACGGATAACGAGCTAACAGTCTCCGGTGAAACCCGACTATCTCCGGTCGTCTTGCCGTTTCGGGTCCAGTGTAGAGTATTGAGGCTGATTTCCCAATAGGGCCAACCACACCTAGCTGGTCGTACAGCTCCAGCATCGTATCAAGGGCTTCTTGAAGAGCGGGGTGAGCCCTAGCACGATGTGCAGTAAGCTCGAACAGCTTGCCTTCTTGTATAGCCTGCCTGACCCTTCTCATCTCAGCTGCACTAACATAGAGATTGTGTTTCATCAGGAGCTGCTCTCTCTCCCCCTGCTTTGCATCCTTCATTTCGTCAGCACTTGTAGAAGCACATACTGGGCACTCGCAGGGTAGCTCATTGAGATTCTGAAGGTGAACTGTACCTGTCGGCAACAGCATTCGGTCTGATTCAGCAAACTTCGCGTAAGATGCCGAGTCGAAGAAATCACAGCCGAGGAAGGCTGCCTGGGCAAAGAACATAGGATGACCGCAGCCAAAAAGGTGAACTGGTCTCTGAGGAGGGAGATGTTGTTTGGCTGCTATTGTGGCTTTGACAATCTCGGCGTAGCGATAGCTCTCCATGAGTGGCACCAAGCCCCCAATGGGATGAATGTCGAAGTCCATCAAGGCGAGTGCCTTTGCAGATGCCTCTCTCAAATCTACGTAGATTCCTCCCTGCACTGTTCCTGCAAGCAGCATGCTGCCCTTCTCATTCTGAGATGCACGTGCACGCTCAAGGGAGATATCAACATCCTCTTCCACCTTGGTCCTTCCAGCCTTGGGATCGGAGAACGCATCAAGAATCGTTCCTATGTCCGAGCCTATCTCCCGTTGAAACTTCACAATCTCCAGAGGGTCAATCTCTCCGTCAGGCAATCCATGGAAGTACATCTGGAATGTCCCCGAATCAGTCATGACTGGCCCATCATATTCGAGGAGGCTGTGAACACCTTCACTAAGCGCCTTGTTTCTGAAGCGATTGTGTGAATTGATGATATAGGAGTTGGTGATTATCATTTGAAACTTGTAGTCGTTAATCAGTTCAGTGGGTCGGATTGCCGATTTGCCTGGATGAACAACCGGCATCAAGAGAGGGGTCTTCACAGTGCCGTGCTCAGTCGTGAACCTACCCACCCGTGCTAGTCCATCCTTTGCGCGTATCTCGAAGTTGCTCATTTTCCGACCTTCTGGTGTCCACCGATATACGCCCAAGAATCTTTCTCTATGCCACTAATGCAACGCTTTAAGACAGATTCACAAGGTCTAGTCTGTGATGACGGAAGAAACGGCCTTACTTATTCAGAGGCGCGCTCACAATGAGCCGAACCTAATGGATGAGTTCGAAGCTCTAGCCCTGACAGCTGGCTATTCAGTAACAAAGTCGTATGACATAGTTAGTGCTCCGTCAGCACGCTACGCAATTCGGAGCGGAAAGGTTGATGAGATAGCCACTTGGATTGAGATCAATGAACCAGATGTTGTGTTCTTCTCTCCACGTCTTACATCAGGACAAGTCTTCCGTCTGATGGAACGCTGGGAAGTTGAGGTGCGTGACAGAACACAGCTGATCCTTGAGATATTCGACAGACATGCGCGGACCCCACAGGCTAAGCTCCAGATTGAACAGGCTCGTCTCAGGTATGAACTACCGTTCGAACGTCACCAGATTAGAATGCGTCTGCAGAAAGAACACACTGGAGACAGACCGATTGCCGAGCAGATTGGGGCCGGTGAAGACCTCCTCAATCTCCGAATTCACCAGATACGGAAGCGAATCTCTGTCATCCAGGACAAGCTGGATTCCATTGCGAAGGCTCAGGGACTGAAGAAGAGGAAAAGGTCAAAGAAAGGTTTCCTGGAGGTCACATTGGCAGGCTATACGAATGCGGGAAAGAGCACGCTCCATAGAGCGTTGACAGGCTCAGAGGTGGAGGTGGCAGACCAGCTCTTCACCACTCTTTCCACAAAGTCTACACAACTGCCTCTTGAGGGTCGCCAGGTTATTCTCACAGATTCTGTTGGGTTCATCAGTGACCTACCTAGATCACTTCTTCAGGCATTCAACACGACGCTGATGGAGGTCGGGGACGCGGACGCGATTGTTCTGGTTGTAGACGGAAGCGATTCCCTGGTCGAGATGCAGCGCAAACTGGATACCTGCCTAGACACCTTCACGCAAATCGGAGTCAATGGCATCTCCTCCGTTGTTGCAGTCAACAAGATTGACCTCCTGGAAGAAGAAGAGATCCAAGAGCGTCTTGAGCTCGTCAATGACGAATCACTTCACGGTGTACCCATATCCGCCTTGAAGAACACCAACCTGGAAGAGCTAGTGCAAGTCATCGACTCCAACCTGCCTTCTCTGACACGATATCTCCTCACCCTCCCATACAATGACGAAACGATGTCGCTTGTGTCCCAGCTACACGACATGTCTTCAGTACGGAATCAAGATTTCATCGGCAGAACGGTCCAGGTAGAGGTTATCCTTAGCGCAGAGATGGTGCAGAAACTCGAGGCTGAGCTTCCCACTGGTTCTCTCAAGAAACTTGTCTAACCCATCTGACCAAAGAGATTAAGTTAGACCTAGAGGAGTCCGCCATTCAACACACCGAATGAATGAGAGATTCTCATGCTTCCAAAGACTCACCTCAGGGAACTACTAGAGAGCGGTCATCTAGTTGTGACAGCTGAAGTCGGGCCGCCTCAAGGTTCTGATGCAGCTTTGGTGGCTGAGCGGGTTGAAATGATCAGGAATCACTGCGATGCGATAAACGTCACAGACAACCCTCTGGGCGTTCCACGGATGAGCAGCCTGGCCTGCGCTCGTCTCATAATAGATGCCGGTGTTGAGCCGATAATGCATATAGCGACTCGCAGCCGAAATGAGATTCTGCTCCAGAGCGAGCTGTTCGGTGCATCTGCGCTTGGAATTCGAAATCTGCTGTTCATCACTGGTGATGAAGCCATAGCGAAGCGTGAGCCACAGTCAACTGTAGTTCCGGAGATAGACTCCGTAGAGGGTCTAAAGCTAGCCAGCACCTTGATGAAGGGTAAGAACTCCGACGGAGAGGATATCGAAGGTCCTCCGTCCTTCTTCCTAGGTTCTACTTTCAATCCCCATGCAGAATCAATGGACGAGGAAATCCGTCGGATTGAACAGAAGCGCAACGCAGGTGCTCAGTTCTTCCAGACTCAGGCCGTGTACGAAATCGAGCGGTTTGGACACTTCATGAGAAAGCTAGAGAATCTTGATGTGAGAGTACTTGCAGGTATTGTCCCTCTGCAGGGGTCTGAGATGGCTGAATACATTAGCGCACACGTTCCTGGTATTCAGATATCTGAGGCCGTCATTGCCCGGCTTCGTGATGCTGAAGAGGGTCTGGCCGATGAAGAACTCCTGAATGCAGGCAGAGCTGAGGGTCTTCTTATTGCTGCAGAAACTGTGAAAGAGATTCGCTCTCTGAAGGGAGTGGACGGGATTCACATAATGGGTATTGGATGGGACGAGAGCATTCTGCAGACTGTAGAGAGTGCTGGACTCTATCCGCGACCAACAAGAGGTTGAAAGACGATGTTTGTCTTCAAGAAGGAACAGAAAGCGTTCGATTTCGAAGGAATCACAATTGGTGGTCAGCCAGGAGAGAACCCAACGGTCCTTGTAGGGGGCCTGTTCTTTGCTGGACAGCCGATTGTTGATGACACGAAGAAAGGTCTATTCGACAAGGCAGCAGCCAAAGAATGGGTTGAAACGGGAGTCAGCATGTCCAAGGAAACCGGACATCCTCTCATAATCCAAGTCTTTGGTAGGTCTGCCATTGCTATGGAACGCCATCTACAGTGGTTGGTTGAGAACTTTGATGGCCCCTTCATCTTCGAGTCTACATCGGTCAAGACACGAAAGAGTGCAATCCAGTATTGCGACGAGTCTGGTCTTAACGACCGGGCTATCTACAACTCCGTCAACATGTCCCTCAAAGACGATGAGAAAGAGGCCCTGAAAGCAAGCTCACTCAACAATGCGATTGTGCTGGGGTGGGCTCCCAAGAGCGTGTCGCTAAACGAACGGATGGACATAGTCAGAGAGATGGTGTCTGAGGCTGAGCGTCTGGGAATAACCAAGATGGCAGTGGATCCTGCAACTATGCCAGTAGGGGCTGGTTTCGGTCTTGAGTATAGGACGACGCTTGCAGTCAAATCGGAACTCGGTCTGCCCACATGTCTTGCTCCTCATAATGCTCCTTCTTCCTGGAGGTTCATCAGAGAAGGAGGATTGGACAATGAGTCCACCTATCTCTCTGCGGTTGTTGCCTCAACAGTTGCCGCCCAACTCTTCGCCACAGACTGCCTCATGTATGGATCCATGCTAAGAACGAAAGAGGTGTTCGCGGCTGTGGCCCTTATCTCCAATGCTATTCACTCAGCAGCTACAGAAGCGAATCAAGCACTTGGGATTGATAGGGCACTATTCGAACCCATCTCCAAAGAGTAGGAATTGGTTACTATGTCCGGAAGCAAGATGAAATGGCCACCAATCCCAGGAGACTTCGAGGTAGGTGATCCCTCAGGATGTGTAGCAGTGTGCACGCTGGGCAAGAAGATTCACGTCGACGCAGATTATGCAATCATCGGCACCTGCAAGACGGAGAACATTGGCATCGAACGCGTCATAGTCAATGTCATCTCCAACAGTTCAGTACGTTTTCTCATCCTCGCCGGACCAGAAGTGCCGGGACACCTCACAGGATCATCTCTAAGGT
>JBHLPB010000025.1:0-15134 GCA_048939905.1 Promethearchaeota archaeon | reverse complement strand
TATCTGGCTGTTGAAAGGGCCCTCACAGGAAAGTATGATGATCACATTCTTTGTGGAGGTAGGGACCGATACCTGGGGTATTCAACGATTCGTAGTCTACTTAATTCTCGCGAAAGTAGGAATCTCGACAGACTTCTTGAAGACTTTAGGCTCATCCCTTCAAAGTTTCAGAGAGAGGACCTCGACATTCTTCACGACACTATTGCCTTCGATGACAGACGAGCTACAACGGTAGTTGTCGAAGGGAGGCTGTTGTTGCTGCCTCCTGTACGCAGCGATGCAGACATTAGGATACTCGTCAGAAAGAACAATGCTATCATATATGCAGATGAAGTGGAGATTGGTCGGTTCTCACTCGAGGAAGACCAGTAACGCAGTCTGCTTCTACTGTTCCTGCCTCTTCTTTATTGTCAGTTTTTGCTTGACACTGACATCGCTAAATGCGGGGATGTCCTGGTCGACCACACAACCGGCTGCAATGACACTTCCTTCTCCGATTCGCATACCCGGCATCACAGAAACGTTGACTCCTACAACGACATTGTCTCCGATGATGGCTCCGAACTTCTCAACAGGTATCTCTACTTCTCCATCCTTGTATCTCATAAAAAGAGGCTTGCCTCCGGGTCTCCAGTTCCACATTTGAGCCCCTGCCTCAATGCATGAATCAGCTCCAACGATGGAGTCAGCAACAAACGTCATTCTCCCAACCTGAACACGATCGAACACCATTGAGTTCCTCATCTCAACACCGAAGCCGATATGAACACCTTCACAGAGGCTTGAGTATTCTCGCACAAGTGAGTTGTTGCCAACGTAGGCATTCTTCCCTATGTAGACCGGTCCACTGATTGTCGTACCTGGTCGGATGACACATCCCTTATCGATGTACACTGGCCCCTCCAATGCGACATTCTCATGGATCTCTGCAGACTCCGCGATGAAACTACCTTTGCCCTTGAGCTCTCGGTCCATTACAATCCGGTTTGCATTGAGTATGTCCCATGGCCAAGTGAACTCAGCCCACTCCTTTTCCCATACCACTGCAGTCACAATCTTCCCGTCTGCAATCATCTTCTCCACGGTGTTCTCCATTGTGACGTTCTCAGATAGCAGCGGAAGGGTTGAATTCTTAAAGACAGAAACTCCCGCAACGGCATAGTTGCTAACATAGCGGTCTGGACCGCCCTTCTCTACAAGCTTCTCGACAGCGCCACTAGGGCCGATTCTGACTGTACCGAACTGCTCTGGATTTGATACCAGTGTGACAAGCATTGCAATGTCTGAGTTCATGGTGCTGTAGTTGGTCAACGCTCTCTCGACCATTTCCGATTCCACCAAGACGTCACCATTTACGAGGAGGAACTCATCCTCATCATCGATTTCATCCTTGGCAGTTAGGATGGCATGCTCGACTCCCTTCTGCTCATGTTGGACAACATAACGAATCCTGACGCCCTGGTCACCACCCATTTGAAAGTGACCCATCAGTTCCTCCCGCCCGTGACCAACGACAATTACGATGTCCAAGATTCCATTGTCTTTGAGACTGTCGATGATATACTGGAGAACGGGACGACCTGCAATCATCAGCATTGACTTAGATCTGTTTGAGGTCAGAGGGCTGAGTCTTTCTCCCATTCCAGCGGTGAGCACAAGTGCTTTCATTAGTCAAAACCACGCGAATGGTTTGTCATATCGACCTAAAAACTGTTGGCTGCTAAATGATGCAACTAGTCCAAGAGGCGGAAGTAGATTCTTCTCTTCCCAGCTCCAACGTTCTTGCTCTTCCCTATTTTGATTGTACCAATCTCGCTAGTGTTTGAAACATGCGTCCCGGCACAGGAAGAGGCGTCATAGTCACCAATGATTAGCACTCTGAACTCCTTCACACTCTCTGGCACCATCTCGAGGTATCGAGTCTGGTATTTCTTTTGTTTCAGGAACCTGATTGCCTCCTCTCGTTGCATGAAGCGAGTTTCGACTTCGAGATTCTGTGTTAGCAGAGCGTTTACACCAGCTTCAACTTCAGCCTTCATCTCGTCACCGAAGTCTTCAAGTGGTGAGTAATCAGCTCTGCTCTTCCCAGGAGTGATCATGTTTCCAACTGTTTCGACATCGTAGTTCAGTTGAAGATATCTCGATAGAACGTGTTGAGCGGTGTGGAATCTCATGCACTCGTATCTGTGCTCCCAGTCAAGTTCGCCATGCACATTTGCTCCAGAAGCGAAAGTGATGTCATCGTTGGTGAAGTGTCGAATCTCTCCCTCGACCTTCCGAACCTCGTGAATGGCTATTCTCGAACTCTCATCGTTCAGGAAACCCTTGTCACTGGTCTGCCCACCACCGAGAGGATAGAAAACAGTCTGACTCAATACGACATAATCCTCGCCGATTCTCAACACTCTAGCATCGAAATCTCTGAGATAGTTGTTTCTCATATAGAGCAGATCAGTCATCAGGCACCCTCTTTGTGTTCACCCAGCACCCCTTAGACGATTCCATTCTTCAACTGCGAGGTCTTGTGCCTTCTCAATCTCGGCCGGAGTTAGGTCAACATCCGGGGTACCCGAAGCCGCCTCGATAATTGATCGCACATCTTCTTCAGACTCCTCCTCTTTCAGACCGCTAGTGATGGCTGAAACTATGTCGTCGTCTATTCCTCTTTCACTGAGGAATCGAGCAAGCGGGGTATAGGACACAGGTATGTAACCGGACTTGGTTGTCGGCTCCAAACCAACAGCTCGCATCTTGCCCTCAAACATGCCAGTGATGATGCTCTGACGAGACTTGACTTCTGGAGCCCGAACGGTGCGTCCTTTGTCAATGTCACCTATCATTCGCTCCATACGCTTGCCCGTCTGAGATCTCTTTGGACCACGGCCACGTCGAGCAGCCGCGCCTGCAATGGCAGCCAGTATGACAACGACTATCACATACTGGACGAAGGGTTCGTAGAAGATGTTGAGGATGTCTTCGAGTAGCATCAGCACTTGCCCCTCCCTATGGAAGGCAGTCTAGAGCCCAAGTCTGCAAAAAGGTCAACTTTAAGCTTTCTCCGAGGTGGTACTTCATTGTCATTCCTTGGCAAAGTGTCGAGCTATATTGAGATACACATCGATAGACTGAACGAGTTCTTCAGTTCTTATGTACTCATCCGGCTTATGTGCCTGTTCTATCGATCCTGGACCGCAGATTACATTCACTATGCCTACTCTGGGTTGGAGAACTGAGCAGTCGGTGCCAAAGGTGGCCGCAGTAGGAGAAGGTTCACGTCCAGTCACTCTCTTGACGGCATCAATACTCACCGTCACAATCTCTGCTTCGCGTGGAGTGACGACGGCGGGCTTTCCATGGATATACTCAACTCTAACTGAATCAGAGAGCCCTTCTGCATCAAGTCGCTTGAACATCTGCATCGTCAGACCTTCGGTAGTCTGACCTTTGACCGTGCGCATGTCTACCTCGGCCTCACAATACTCAGGCACCACGTTGATCTTTGTGCCGCCAGATATCTTGCCCACATTCATAGTAGACTCGCCCATCAACTCGTCAGGTTCACAATCATACCCTGGAGCCGTCAATACTTCTATTGCCTTTGCGCACAACGTTATGGCATTGATTCCCTCATGTGGACGAGAACCATGAGCAGACTTGCCTTCTACAACAACACGGTGCCAGAAAGTCCCCTTCTCTCCAACCAGTACGTTGAGGCTGGTGGGTTCTGCACAAACGCCCCAAGCAACTCCATTTAGCAGGCCACTATCTGCAACTTCCTCGGCGCCAAAGCACCCGCTCTCCTCATCAGAGGTTGCCAGCATCATGAGCGGTCGAGAGTGCTTCTCATCTTTATACAGAATCATCGATTCTGCTAGTGCGGCTACGGGCCCCTTCATGTCCGCAGCCCCTCGCCCATACAATCGGCCCTTCACAATCTCGGCACCAAACGGGTCGTAGTTCCAGTTTTCTCTCGGACCGACCGGTACAGTGTCCAAGTGGCCATGCAGGACAAGACTGCCAACCTGACCCTCCGAAGTTGAGAATATCAAATTTGGACGACCCTCGCGTGGACTCACGGTGACGCATGATATCCCATGGCCTTCCAAATGCTCTCGAAGTACCTTCACCACTTCGGCCTCTCTTCCTGGGGGACTCTCTGAAGGAGTGGCAACCAGGTCCCTCAGCAATGATAAGACTCTCTTCTCATTCGTCAAGATAACACCACAACGTCTAGCCGCGAACTCAACCTAAGAAGATAGCTGATTGAGCTTAGATGTGTCAGACTTATGTAAGGAGGTTGCACTAGCATACAGGGCAGAGTCGATGAGGCAGTTACCCCTGTCTGAGCTGAAAGCGATGAAGACCCAAGAGCAAGCTGAGACCTGCCACTTCAGACTTGTAGATAGAAATACACCTTTGTTCCATACAACACAGGTCTAGCCAAGAGTGAGAATATTGAGAATAGCAGCCGTTGCAGATGTTCATAGCCCCAAGTTCCTTAGTGAGTTCAGCCTCTCTCTTTCAAAGCTAAGGAGTCCTGAACTGTTCTTGCTCGCAGGAGACATCGTGAACTTCGGAAAGGCTGCCGAGTATCGAAACGTGATAGATGCAATAGACCTGCATCTGAATCCAGACCTTCCCATAGTAGCATGTTTTGGAAATGAGGAGTTTGCGGGAATCAGGAATGACATTCTTGAATCTACAGCGAACAGGGTTACTTTCCTCGACGATGAATCCATCACTTTTGACTACGGAGATTCCAAGCTAGGCGTCGTCGGAACACACGCTCCATTTGAGAACCCCAGTGGTTCCAACAACTTGGGCTCTTCTGACATAAGAAGGGCTTTCGAGAGTCGTGCTAAACGGCTGTCTAGGATTCTGCAGGATACGGCTCGCAAAGTCGACGATATCATTCTGCTCATGCACTACAGCCCCCTTTCAGAGAACAAGATCGGAACGGACTATGACTCCTTTTCGTGGTGGATATCACAAGCAACCGAGTCTGTTCAACCTGATTTGATTTTTCACGGACACGTACACAATCCGGTAAAGAGAAGTGCCACGATAGGTGAAACAAGAGTCTTGAATGTGGCTTTTCCAGCGAAAGAAGAAGTGACTGAGATCAATCTCTGACCGAGCCCTAGTTGCTGGGCATGTCATAGCCCAGTATCTTCTAGAGAGAAAGCAGGTTTGGCTGAGACCAGTTCGTTTCGGTCTTCGGTGGAGAGGAGAGCGATATCTTCGGGAGGCTATGACGCACAGATGTCCCCGTCGTCGGATTGCAGGACTAGTTTGCCCCTGCGAATCGCGACCCCATATCTACGTCCGGCAGCATCCTCAACCGATACTTCTTCCCCTTGCATGAACACGCGGACCCTTCGTCGTAATCTCCGACCTGGTAGATCACCGATATTGATGATACAGGTCTCAGCCATTTGGTTGAACTCCGACGGATGCTTGTGGTGGCACGGCAGCCTGATAGGGATGCAAGACTTGAGATAAGCATAGGAAAAGCAGTATATAACAGAAGGTTGGAGCTTCGAACCCTGAATAGACGCCGTAGAAGTGGTCTAGACGGCATTTCGGTAACATTGGACATTCCGTGTAGAAATCTGATAGAATGCGGTCTCTCAGAAGTAATATTGCTACTCTGACGACCTTAACACTCGGCCATCACGGTTTCTCATCATCGTAAGGCGTGTGCTTCACCAGCGGTCGAACCACGAAGTCACCATCGAGAAGGGAGAGGACTACCTTCCCAGACTCCACCTCGACGACAACCTCTTCACCCTCTTCAAGGAAACTGTAGAGGGCGACCCGATCAATGCTCCTTAGGATATTCACTATATCCTTGGCATATTCTTTCTCCATTATCGTATCCTCTTTTAGAGTGGATCCTTCCCGGAGGCTATTGACGGCCTGACGGATACAATGACTCTTTTATAACTGCTGTGTTTTGGCGAGAAACGCTGTTGGTCATCCTCTTGCTGCTTTCTCCGCAGCCTTCTGCTTCTCCTTCTCGAGCTGGTCAATTCGCTTCTTTCTTGCATTCTCTGCCTTCTTGATCTCTTTCTGCATCTTATCGATCTGCTTCTGTTCCTGAGACATCCTTTTGGCTCTCTGCTTATCTGCCGCGCTATGCTCCTTCTTTGCCTCCTCGGCTTCCTTTTTGGCTGCGAGAGTCTGTTCTCTGAGATTCTCATAGCGGGTCTTCTTCTGGTCTGCAATCATGTCCAGTCTATCAACTTCGGCATCCAGTTGCATACGGATGCCCTCAACATCATACTCGAGTTTCTGAAGGTCTACATTGAACTGCCTGATTTCAACGTGGATGCTCTTGATCTTCGGGTCGTTCCGATAGTTAGGGTCGGGAAGATCTATATCCAGTGTATCGCTTACTGGCTTGGGTTCGAATGGTGGGCGCGCTGGTACTGCCCCCGCTGGCGCAGGTGTAGGGGGAGCAGGAGTGGGTGGAGGGGTAGCTGCAGCAGGTGGCGGCGCAACAGCAGTGGGCGGTGGAGCAGCCTGCGGCTGTGGTGGTTGAGGTGGTGCGGGTGCAACGGGAGGTTGGGTGGGCGCGGTGGCCGGAGGTGTATCAGGCGCCCCTACGGGACTAAACGGTGTAGTAGTCGGTGGGGGTTCCGGTGCAGCGCTGACAACTGGTTCTGGCTCAGGTTCCTGTTCTACCAGAGTGGATTTTGCACCAAGAATGCTCTGTTCGATGTCCATCGGAGTCGGAATTGAAGGTGCGGGGGCTTCAGCCCCTCCGAACACATCAGGGCTCTCCGGGGCTTGAAATGCCGCTTCTTGGGGCATCTCAGCGACACTGTCGAGGAGCTCTCTTACTTCGCTAGCTCTCAGCATTCTAGTCTCCACAATGCCAGCCTGACCCTCTTCGACGCCATATTCCTCTGCCTGTTCGAAGACCTCTCTCGCCTTCTCGAACTCTGTCTTTGTAACGTGGCGATCAGCACTCCTCAGACGACCCGTATTGACCTCACTGGGTCGGACAAGTCGAGTTTCAGGGTCCTCAACTGGGGGAACGGTAGAAGCAGGTTTAGCAATCTCGTCGCTTGCCATTGCCTGCTCTCCTGTGGTCACAGTTCCGACCTCACGAGTCGGAGTAGCGGGCGCAGGTTTCTTCTCCTGTTGGACTCCAATCAGAGATGCCCCACAACGGGTGCAATACTTGCGTGTTGGTTGGTTAGCTCTTCCACACTTGGCACAGGTCTTCAATTTCTGAACCTCACTCTTCTGTAGGCGGATATCCTAACATTTCTGTATAGATATACATTTGGCGTTTCTATTCGAGATATAGACGACTAGTTTCTGCTACGTAACGTGACGCCAGACGACGCCTCAGGGGTTGTACGCAAACGGATGCCGCGCAGAGTCCTTTCTAGCTATGATCTCATCAACAGACTGTCTGTTCTCAATTGCACGTCTTATTGCGAACCTAACAGCCCTGAAGTTGTTGATGTGAATGCGTCTAGGATTGACGGCACTGGGGTGCACAAACACATTCGCGGCCACAATGATGTCAGGAACCAACTCCTCTGGAATGACACCGTCGGTGACAGTTCGGACTACTGCATCAGCGACTGCCTTCTGGGCAACCTCAAACACCATCCGCTTCTGTCTTTCACTAGTGATGGTCACAGTAGGCGCAAACACGGTGGTTGGTTCGATGTCCTTGATTACCGTTGTAGAATGGAATCCATCGACCAACTTCCCAGCGTTCTCAAGTGCTACCTTCATCGGTCCATCTCGAACTCCCATTACAAGGTCAACATGGGCCACCTCCAGGCCTTCACCGGCAAGTGCCTCACCATGCAGCAGAGTGAGGTCAGGGACCTCATCGCCCACCAGTCCCTTTGCCTTTGGGTAGTTCTCCGAGATGACCGAGCCCTCGCCCATCTTGAATGTCACAGGCCCTCTCTCGATGAGCTGAAGGTCTTCCAAGCATGTACGGAGTTCATCAATATCCTCGTAACGCAGCGAATCGCCTTCCTGCAGTGGCGGTCGCGACTGACCAACTTCAACTCCCATCATGTTCAGAGCGGCCTTCACAGCCATTCCTCCGCCTCTGCTCACGAAGATTCGCACTGTCCTCTGAATGCTCCTCTGGATAACTAGGGCGTCCCGTAGGTCCCCAGCAGAGAGTGCCGCCTGCATCCGGAGATACCGGTCAGGAAACACATTGGCGCTGGCCAGAATCGCACCGTCACAACCAGAGGCCATAGCAGGAAGTGCAACTTCATCATGTCCGACCATCACCTGAAAGTCCTCTGGTTTCCGGACTAATATGGTGGTAAGGTTGGGGAGGTTCCCGCTAGAGTCCTTCAGTCCGACTATGTTCTCTATCTCTCGGAGACCGTCAATCACCCACCAGTCTAGATTCACCCCTGTCACTTGAGGAATGTTGTATACAATAATCGGAATGTCACTCGCGTTGGCGATCTTCTCGAAGTGTTCGTAGATCTCCTTCGTGGAAGGCTTGAGGAAATAGGGGGAAACTACCAAGGCCGCTGCAGCTCCGAACTCCGCAGCTCTCTTCGTGAGTCTGATCACGTCGTTTGTGTAGCAAGCCCCAGTGCCTGCAACTACTGGTACACGCCCCCGGGCTGCTTCGCATGCGATTCGAATAGCCTCAGCCTTCTCCTCGAACCTCATGCTTGTGAACTCACCAGTTGTCCCACATGGGACAAGACCAGTAGCACCTTTTCCAAGTGTGTATTCTATCAGATTCCGATACTGCTTCTCATTCACACCGCTCTCGTCAAAGGGAGTGACAAGTGCTGGATATACCCCCTTGAAGCGATATCTCTCATCACCCATCTTGATCAACTCCATATCTCCACGAGCGCACTCGACACGGCGTTTTCGGTAGCACCTCGAATGGTCCTACGTTCTCGCGTGTTCATGTCCATGTCTATGGCCATTATGAGTACTTGGCTGTCTAATGACTGGATGGGAATCTTCCCGGATTCTATGTGCGATGCTATTGCCCGTGCAGCTCCTGACTGTACTGGACCATAGAAGAGTGATGCTTGTCGCATTGACCGGACCTGCTTCACAGGCAGCATAATGCTAGCAGGTCGAACTGGAAGGTTAGGTTCCAGAATCACTGTAAGTGCTTCATGTCCTATCTTGGGTGTCGTTAATAGCCTCACAAAGGCCCGTCCCAACACCCCGTCTTTTGGTCCAACCACAACGCTGACGGAAACCAGTTCACTTGAACCGCGTCCGAATGTCAAGCCAGAGGTGCTCTCCAGGTCGACACCCATGCCGAACAGGACACTGCCAATGTCTGTGTTCGCCTCAGGCTCAGGATGTGTAAGCGTATCTATCAAACCAAGTCTCTCGAGCTCAAGGCGTATCTCTTCTCTAAGCTCCAAGGTTAGTGTACCACCGGTATTCAGTGGCATCCTGCTTCTTCCCGCCTTCATCCCCATCATCTTTAGCGCGGCTTTGACCGGTGGAGCTCCGCCGTTTCGTGTAACTATTCTCGCAAGAGTCTGTGCCTTGAGCTGAAGCTCACTTGCACCTTGAATGTCACCATTGCGTACCTTGTTCATTATGTCAAACCAGATATGTGGCATGATATTCCCAGACGCCAATATCGCTGCGCTGGCACCTGCGGCAATGGCAGAAAGAAAGCACTCATCATGCCCTATCAGAACCGGGATTCTCCCTTTGAGTTTCTGGATTAGCTCTACAGTGTGTCCTATGTTTCCACTACTGTCTTTTATCCCGACAATATTGTCCAGTTCTGCGAGATCCTCCAGAACATTGGAATTGAGCACTCCGAGTGTGCATTGCGGTATGTTGTATGCTATCACAGGGAGGTCTGCTTGGTTTGCCACGGCGGCATAATGCTCGTAGTATCCTTTGTCAGCAGGTCTGAGATAGTAGGGCGAGATGACTAGTGCAGCATCGCAACCGATATCGGCCGCATACTTCGTTAGGGCGACGGTAGCCCTTGTACTGTTTTGCCCGGTGCCGGCGATAACGGGCACTCGACCATCCACAACCTCAACAGCCAGCCTAAGGAGCATCTTGCGCTCTTCTGTACGCAGATACGAAAACTCGCCTGTAGTCCCCGCGGGTACGACCCCCGTAGCTCCTTTGCTTATGGTGTACTCGATTACCTGCCTGAAACCCTCTTCAAGGATATCACCATCTTTTGTGAACGGTGTCACAAGAGCAGGCATTACTCCACTAGGTGTGAACCTCTTGGTCATAACATTCACCCTGCAGACGATGCGGGTTTGCAACTCACATATAAAGTAAGGGATGCGATGGAATGACGTTGTTGCTCCAGCAGGACATGCTTGGTTATGGCGACTCCCAAGGTGTGGTCGGCTCGCGGTCCATTAGAGGTGCAAGAAACAGGGCAACTACAGGCACTATTGGAAGAGGCGTGAATGTCGTTGGTGGACCGCCTGCCGCCAAGAGAAACACAACGATGTGATATCCAAGCTGCATAGCTAGGAGAATGATTACCATTATGACATAGCCCTGCTTCGATATGTCCCGCCGGGCCGCGGCGAAGTAGGCGATGAGTGCTATAAGAATGCCCAGCCCCCACATTGGAGAGTAGTCCATTGTCATGCCAAGTGGGAACTCGAATACGAACTGTGCTCCCGAATGCGAAACCAAGGCCCAAATAGGGGCAACAATTCGTACGCTTGAGCCTCCTAGAAGACTCTGTTCGATAAAATAGTACGGCGTCAGCAGCGTGGCAAGGACTAGCAATACCGCAAGCCTGGTAGGCGAAGTCGAACTCATCTTCCTAACCCTGCGGAATTCGGGGTCCCGCGGGATAATAAGATTGGCGTTTCAGTAATCCTCAAAGCAGATGGGTTTATGGCAACAGGTGTCATTTGGCCTCATATGACAGAATACATCCTTGCATTAACGACATGTCCTACCAAGGAAGCTGAAGTTCTAGCAAGGAAACTCGTAGAGGCCAAGTCGTGCGCTTGCGTCAATATCTTGGATAGGGTACGGAGCATCTATTGGTGGAAGGACAAACTTGAGGACGAGCAGGAGTCCATCTTGCTAATCAAGACCGAGAAGCGGAATCGAGAAAGAATCTGGAAGATTATTGAGAACAACCACTCTTACGAAGTGCCTGAATTCATCGTACTTTCGATAGCTGATGGGTTTCCTGACTATCTTCAATGGATCTCTGGCAGCATCTCGACTGCGTAGACCTAAGCGAAATCCGCCCGCCTTGCAGCATACTTCAGTGATTCGTTGAAGTACTCACCTACAACCTTTGCGATTGCAGGGCCGACAATGTAGTTGATCTCACCCGGCATCAGCTTCTTCAACATTGTCTTCGGAGTAAGTTTACCAATTCTCTTCAGCTTGCTGATTTCTCGGTCCACAATTGAACGAGCCTCTTTGAATCTCATCGGCTCAGCTGTTTGGCCGATGAGGCCACGTTTTATGTCGGTTATTGCGCTCATGACGAATACCGCGAGGTTCTCCATGTCATTCCCTGGGACCATTTCACTTCGCCCGTGTGTTGGGCATTTCCCGTCAGATGGTGCCTCGGCACAGATTGAGCATACCTTGCGACCCCTGTTTGTCTTGACGTAGTAGGCCAACAGATTGGCACACTTGGTATCATCATTCATGGTCCATTCAAGTCCCTTTGGACCAACTCGATCTATTGACCTGAACACGGTCTGGCTTTTTGTGTGAAGCCAAGACAGTACGTCGAGAGAGCTTCTCTTGCTCTCTGCAATACGTTGTTCCTCGATTTTCGCCTCTACTGCGAGTTCTTCCTTGGCCATCTTCTTGCGGCGCTCGGTTCTGAGGAATCGATGCATTATGTCGTAAGCGATAGCATAGTTATCGAACTCAAGCGCATCCATCACGAGCGGAGTATCAATGACTCCCTCGAAGACCGGGCTGGGAGTGGCATCCAGTTCCTTCTTTGCGGCAGTCATGTCCTGATCTGACAGACGAGCGTGCATCCAGGAGCAGATGTCAGATGCCCCCAAGTCGGGATAGACTGTCTTGAGTTCGTATATCCTCTCAGAGGCAAGGTCAATCAGTATCTCTTCACGAAGTGCCTGGAGATCTGTTTCGGTGCCTTCATAGATACTCTTCAACAAAGCCTTGATTCGCAGAAGGTCTTGCCTGGAGCGGACGTAGGTTTCTACTACTCTTGCTAGGTTCGTCATTACACTTGACATGAAATGCCACGCAAGGTCGAGCTTGACAGAGGCTATTGTTTCCTCATGAAGACGATGCTCTATCATAGCAGACGAAGAGGTGACTCCTATGGAGCTGAGGGCACCTTGGTTGACCTTCTCTCTTGCCTCGAGAAGCCTCTTGACGTCTTCAGGAGACGGGACTCGCATTCTCTGTTCAAGGGCTTCCAATACTTGAAGCTCAAAGCCTAACAAAGTATCTCTATCCTTTGTCAGCGTCTGAATAGTGAACTTGTCGAGTTCCGAGGCCCTTAGCCCTTTGGAGCGCAACATTCCCTTGACCGGCTTCTCTAGAGTCTTCTCAAGGCGGTCTATAGCCTTTATAGAACGTTCCAGGTAATCCATCTCTACTTCATCGATTTCGGACTCTGGGGCCGCTTCCTCGGCAGGTTCCTTGGTTGTGAGAAGACCTTTCACTATATCCTCTGCGTCTGTCAGTCGCTTCCGTCTGAATGCTGATTCAATGTCTTCCACTGGAATCTGCACTAGTCGGGATATTATCTCGAAGGCAGATTCTGGCATCGCCCGAATCGCTGACGCCACGTTCTGTGAAGCCGCACTCACAATGATGCTCTCCAACTCATCTAGAGTTGTCGGACGGTCTAGAATCGACTTCAGAGCCCCCAGTATGTTGAGGCGAATCTCATAGGATTTCTTGATGATAGCAAGTTCATTGGATCCCTTACAGAATTGATTCGCTACGTCGGAGGCGATCTGTGTCATGGTCACAGGAAAGACCATGGTCTCGGAGAGGTGAGCAGAAGCATATTGAGGCGCGCCCCAAATGCGCTCAAGGCCCTCTTTCAAGACCGAAATCTCGATTACTTCAGAGTCATGCTCTCGTAGGACTTCATCTCTCAGGGAGAGGGCAGATTCTTTGAGGCCTGATGCCTTACTGTATAATTCCTGCCGCAGCGATGAGTCGAAGGCCGAGATTCGGTTGAGAAAGTCGACGTCGTGGTTTGCTGAGGAGTCTTTGGGGATTATCGCAAGATACTCACGAATCAACTCCTCCGTGCCACTGAGAGTTTCAGGTTTCGATGGATCATGAGTCCCAAGTTCATCACAGAATCTAACAACAAACTCGCAAACGACTCTCTCTGTGAAGACCTCGTCTCGGAATCGCCTGCCCAGTAAGTGAATGATTTCGCGCTCAAGTTGTACTCTATCCTCTTCGCCCTTTTGTACCTGTTCTTCAATGGCTAATCCCTGCGCCTCCTCCAGTCTGTGTAACCTGATTCCCAGATAACTCTGAAGATAGAATGATGCGAAGGCAGCCAGGAGTTCCTCAGCTGGCCGTTCATCAGGCGAAATCTGCGCGAAGAGCTGACGATCTCTGGTACTTCTAAGGTGGGCTGCCAGTGCTTCTCGTAGAATGAGTTCTTTGCCGGCCTCGGACATTTGACGTGTCTTCATGACCCAGCTGCTGGACATTTCATTGGACACCTCCCTCTCTCAGGTAGTTGTCACCTATCGTCACGTTCAGCTCATTTCCGCTCTGCTCATATGTGACGAGGTAGAGTAGCTCTGGTTTCTTGGGGTCGCGGAGGAATGCCCTAGTGGGCCGAGGTATGAGCCGGCCGAGCCCCCGGATCCGAGAGTTCCTGAGATACTCAAGTAGCTCCTCTCCGAGCTCAAGCCTAATCTCACTAGACGCGGCGGAGGCATCAGATTGCATCTTCTGAAGCCGCTCAACAAAGACAGCTTCCATTCGCTCCTCAGCTGCATCCATGCTCTGGAGTTTCTCAGTGAGAAGATTGCGGAGTTCGATGTAATGGAACATATCTGGTGGTGGAACGGGTTTCTGAGGGAGTGGTTTCTCTTCTTGATGTGGGTACTGATTGTTGATCTCCACAAGTCTGACATCAAGTGACTTTGGCCGTGGAGGCTCAGTCAGTGCTGGTGGGGTATCCTCTTCGGGAAGCATCCTCGCGGCCTCAACATCCTGACGGTATTTCTCCATGTCAGACTCGTACTTGGTCATCTCTTCTTGATACTGGACCTCCGCGTGAGCTATCAGTTCATCCCTCTTCCTGTTATTCTCTCGGATTGGTTCATTTTCCGTTTCGAGTCTGCGGCAAGATTCCTCCCATTCCTCGACAATCATCTGATAGGCCCGCTCTCTAAGATCCGTTTCTGAAGTCAGCCTGTCTACCATTGCTTGTGCAGTGGATCCCAGACCAACTTTCGTGTGCACAAATCTGAGTAGGGCTAGAAAACGTTCAGGTGCGCTAAGCTGCTGGTCGATAGACTCACTGTATGCCTTGACCCAAGCCCTCGCTTCATCCTTCCATTCATCAGATTTCTGAGTTCCCGTTTCAATGAAGTCCGCTAACTCCTTGATCAAGTCGGCATTCTGAGACACCGTTCTGTCCATGATCTTCCTGAGAAGAGGTTTCGAGAGAAGAGTGTCAGCCACGTTTGGGATTATCTCAACAACGAGGTCTTCGAATGCCTCAAGAATATCCAAGAGAGATTGCCCAGTTTCATTGATCTCTTCACTCTCCGGTCCTCCTGAGTACTTCTTGCTGATTTCGCCCTTGGCTATCTGGGCCACATCACCAAAACCTATGAGGTCCCACATGTCTATGTGACCAAAGGCTTCAGTCATCTCCTTGTTTATGGTCTTTAGAAGATCATCTAGCCTATGATGAGATAGTCCCTCATGCGTTTCCTTGTCCAAAATCGCGTTCATCTGGGAATGGAGTTCCATGTAGAACTTCTCGAACAGCAACTTGTCTGTCGAATCCGAAGCCTGAGCCTTTGTTTCCTCCTGGAAATCGTGCAATGCGGACAGAAACGCCCTTCTCGCAGATGTAACAAGCAGGTATTGATTTACTTCAACTGCGAAATATCCTGCAACACGTCCTGCGAACAGAATGAAGTAGCTAGTCGCACTCCGTA
>JBHLPB010000024.1:5221-15290 GCA_048939905.1 Promethearchaeota archaeon | reverse complement strand
AGAGGAGATTGAGAACGAGATTTCTTCACTGCTCACATTTCTGGACACACTGTCATCTGACATCTCAGAGCTGATTAGCAAATAGACTTGCAGCCACAGGAGCCCCATCCGGCCGCGAATGTTCACTCATGTTCAATGATGTTGGGACTGTTCTTATTGTTGTTCATTCAACCATCAGCGTAGTCTATGGCAGACTGCTCGTGCACGAGCTGGAGATGATTCACGTATTTAGGAGAATTCCGGAAATGCTCGAAAGAGATGATATCATCAAGAAAGAGAAAGAGTTCATGGTGCCTGCCTATGCCCGGAAAGAGATTGTCGTCCATAAGGGCAAAGACACACTGATATGGGACCTTGATGGAACTGAGTATATTGATTGTCTGAGCGGAATATCCGTGGTGAATGCCGGTCACAGCCCGGACCGGCTTGTCAAGGCTGGATCTGAACAACTCTCGATGCTTCTTCACTGTTCAGGACTGTATCATAATGTCCCTCAGACTCTGCTAGCCGAGAAGCTCGCAGGGCTGACCCCTCCACATCTCAAGAAATCGTTCTTCTGCAACAGTGGGGCCGAAGCGGTGGAGGGAGCGGTGAAGATCGCCAAGAAGTACAGCCTGACACAAGGAAGAAGCGGTGCAGCTGTTATTGCGCTAGAAGGTTCGTTTCATGGCAGACTTGGATTGTCCCTCACATTGACCGGACAAGCCAAGTACAAACAGGGCTTCGGGACGTTTGCTAATGCACCTGGTGTTGTTCATGCCCCAATGCCGTACTGCTACCGCTGTCCGTTGGCATATCCCGACTGTGGCATAGAGTGTGCACGTCGTGTAGAGGACATCATAAAGTACCACACCACCGGGGACGTTGCTGCTATGATTGTAGAGCCAATCCTCGGTGAAGGCGGAATCGTAGTGCCTCCCGATGACTACCATGCAATGGTTCAGAAGATCTGCAAGGCCCACGACATTCTCTACATTGCTGACGAGGTTCAGACAGGTGTGGGCCGAACCGGAAAGATGTTTGCAATAGAGCTCTTTGGTATCTCACCTGACATAATGACAATGGCCAAGGGCTTGGGAGCCGGCATGCCGATTGGAGGCTATATCACAACAGACGAGATTGCCGGTTCGCTTGTTTCAGGAGACCACTTCTCCACATTCGGGGGAAACCCCGTCTGTTGTAGGGTTGCAGCAGAGAACTTGGATTACCTGCAGGAAGAAGATCTTGTCAAGAACTCAGACAACATTGGCGAGAGGATGATGAAGAGCCTTCTTGAGCTACAAGAGAGTTTGGAAATGATTGGTGAAGTAAGAGGAAAGGGTCTGATGATTGGCATTGAGCTGGTCAAGGATAAGGGAACGAAGGAGCCCGCCGAGAAAGAGACTCAGTCTGTCGCCAATAACATGGTGAAAAATGGCGCCTTGGTTGGAACTGGCGGTGTCAAGAAGAATGTTCTCAGAATCCAGCCTCCGTTGTGCATGACTGAAGTGCAATCAGAGCGAGTCTTGAATCTACTTGAGGCGGCATTGAAGAAAATCTGAAGATAGACCATGTCTGGAGGCGGTAATTTGGAACGACCATCAATTGAGAACATCAAGGAGGACTTGACCGTCCTCTGTTCAATTGAGAATAAGATAGCTGGAACTCCAAATGAGAAGCGTGCGATGGAGCACGTTGAAGGACGTCTCCGCGACCATGGCATTGAGAACGTAGAATCTAGCACATTCGAGGTGCTGAGTTGGAACCCTGCAAAGTGCATACTGAAAGTAACGAGGCCAGTGAAGAAGACACTAAAGTCGGCGATGCTCCCCTATTCCCAAAGTGCCGAGGTCAAGGGTGACCTAGTATCAGTCAACAACTTGAGTGAAGGCCGCACCATTGGAGAAACAGGCATGGTTGGGCTTGCGCCTTGGGGCGATCAACTCTATCAATCCCTAAACAGAACCTACCACAGAGCCACGAGACAGAACTTGAAGGCAATACTGATCGGTTCTCCTGATGAAGGTGATCTTCGAAAGGTGGTTGTGGCAGAATCAGGGAGGCCTTTGAAGGTCCCTGTGATAAGCATCTCAAAGGAAGATGGCAATTTCCTCTTCGCCCTCCTTGAGAAAGGGCGTGTGACTGTCGAGATTGAAGCAGAGGCGGAAACTACAACCGATTCCGAGTCAATGAACCTCGAGGTGAAGATTGGTGGTCAAGGAGATATCGATCATGAAATCTTTGTCGGCACCCACGTCGATAGCTGGTTCATGGGAGCTGCTGAGAACTCAGCGTCTGTGGCAATCTTGCTTGAGCTTGCCAGAATTCTGAATCAGCATCTCGAAACGGGCGGCGTCCTCAAGCGCAGAGTGAGACTACTGTTCTTTGGTGCACAAGAGTGCGGAGCACAAGGTTTCTACCACTGGTGCGTTGGGTCGCGATTCTGGGTTGAGAATCACCCCGACGAAGTCGAGAATGCTGCTGCAATGCTGTGCCTTGAATCCATAGGCTTCTCAAAGCCCGCCCAGAGCTGCTTGGTTACCACGTATGACCTATCTGATTTCGTAAAAGGTCTCCCAGTGAATCAAGAGGCGGGTAGAAGGGTGGAATACCTCGAGCCTCCACCCGCCTATGGAAGCGACCACTGGTTCTTTCAGATTTCTGGTGTCCCATCCATAAACGGCATTTCATATCCGAGTCCTCTTCACCATACGCAGAAAGACGACCTCGAGCATCTGGACTACTACGCTGTTCAGTTCTATGCGGAGTTTGTTGCACAGACCGTTCTGGAACTCGCAAACAGACCACTGTTGCCAATTGACCTCTTTGACACACTCGAGAGGTTCTACGCGATTGTTTCCGAGCTCAAGAGGGAGGACAATCCATTTGACATTGATTCTCTCTTGCTCAAGATGAACAGTATCCGGGCCAACAGGAGTGCATTCCAGAAGGCTCTGAAGGGAATTGCGGAGGCTGGTGATGTGGCACTGCTCCGCAAAGCGAACGACTTCTTAGTATTGGCAGCTCACCTCTTCAACAGGACTATTGGCTGGCTGTGGAGGGCAAGTGATGATATTGAATACTATGATGTCGGTTACCTGTCTCGCCTAGAGATGATAGAAGACTACATGGCTCTCAGTACTTCAATTGCCTCCTTGAGGAGCACACCTCTTGGCATGTTGGGACCTGAACGCGTGGAACGTCTTGAGAGTCAGCGGGACAACGCCTACAATTGGATGTTCATTCATGAACCTCTCTACAAACTTGAGAGCGAACGTTCGAGGGTGTTCAGACTCATAGATGAGGAGATTAACAACCTATCCAGAATACTTGATCAAGCTGCAAAAGGAATTGAAGACATCATAGGAGAATGAAGACGTTGAGTAGACGTTTGGGAATTGCTGGACTGCAACTGAAGAAAGACCCGTATGATCCGGAAGCGAATCTGGAGAAGCTTGAGAAGAATGTGAAGCGTGTGAGATCACTCTGGCCATGGGTCGATCTCATCTTCACTGGAGAGTTGTACCTGCACCCTTACGAGGTCACTAGCTACAAGGACCTTGCCGAACCTATACCGAATAGTCTAACTGACAAGCTCGGAGAGATCGCTGCCGAGACTGAACGGTGGTTTGTGCCAGGGTCTCTTTATGAAAGGGATGGCTCACGAATCTACAACACAGCGATTGCAATCAATCCAAAAGGCGAGATTGTTGCGAAGCATCGGAAGCTCTTCCCGTGGAAACCATCTGAGGGTGCAGACTACGGTGAAGAGTTTGCGGTCTTTGAAATACCAGGGATTGCCAAAGTGGGACTCGCTATCTGCTATGACCTTTGGTTCCCGGAGATCTTTCGGACTCTTACTTGGATGGGCGCCGATGTAGTGCTTCAGCCGTCGGCTACCTACACACCTGACCGTCCTGCGGAGCTGATTCTTACTCAGGCTCAAGCAATCATGCATCAGTGCTATGTGCTCAATGCCAACGTAGTCAGTCCAGCCGGCGGGGGCCTGTCCATCTTCTCTGACCCCGAGGGCCGTATACTCCAACAAGTCGGGACTCATGAAGAGGTTATGACTGAGGTACTTGACATAGACAAGGTTGCTTGGGTTCGTCAGAACGGGTCTTTTGGAATTACAGCAGTCTGGAAGAGCTTCAGAGACTCTCCGCTTGATGGGAAGTTCCCTGTCTACGAGAGGCTCAAAGAAGGTGAGATCATGAAGCAGCTGGGGGAGTTCAAGGTCCAGAAGAGCATTAGAGAGTGGAAGGTGTAAGGATTGTCAACCGTTTCTGATAAGGAGAGGGCCAAGGAGTGGATACGTCAGAACAAGCACTTGCTTGTCGAGCTGACACAGAACTTGGTTCGGATTCCCAGTGTATCGGGAGAGGAGGGTGAGGTTCAAGAGTTCATCGCGAAGACGCTGAGTGAACTGGAATTGGAGCCGAAGCTCGTTGTTCCTGATGTGGACATTCTCCGCAAGAGCCCTGACTTCTTTGAAACAACATCCTACGCAAGGGTCGGCTACGAAGGTAGACCCAACGTTGTGGGGGTTCTCAGAGGACAGGACGGTGGAAGGTCAATCTGTCTTAGCGGACACGTAGACGTTGTAAGCGCAGAACCCATCGAGAATTGGAGTCGAGACCCTTGGGGAGGTGAGGTTGAGGGAGACCTCCTTTACGGCAGAGGGGCTGGAGACATGAAGGGCGGGATTGCCGCCATGATAACTGCAGTTCAATCCATCAGAGAGTGTGGCATCAAGTTGCAGGGTGATGTGATCATCGAAACCACCATCGAAGAGGAAGACGGTGGTATTGGTGGCAACCTGTTCTTGCGACTCACTGAACCCAGGGCAGATGCTGCACTCATTCCTGAGTCCTCCAACCTACAGATTGGGGTTGCTAGCTCGGGAGTGATGTACTTTCGCGTGACTGTCCCGGGCGTTTCGGCACATGCGGCCACAGCACATTTTGGGGTGAATGCAATCCACAAGATGATTCCAGTAGTCGAAGCTCTCAAGGAATTGAATGAAGAGAGACAGAGAACGATTGCTTACGAATATGCCGAGGCATCAGACCCACGGATGAGGGGACGTGTCACTACAATCAATCCGGGTGTCATAAGGGCCGGAGATTGGCCATCGACAGTTCCGGGTGCCTGCGTGCTTGAGTGCAGAGTGGGTTGGCCTCCGGGTGAAACAAGGGAAGAAGTCAAAGACCAAATAGAGAGAACCATCTCGGCCGTTTCAGACAATGACGACTGGCTGAAGGAGAATCCTCCGGAAGTCGAGTGGTTTGGATGGTATGCTCGGCCACATGAACAAGATGTCAAGCACCCGTTCATTCAATGTCTGAAGGATAACATAACCGCGGTTTCAGGGAAAGAGCCGATCTATGGAGGAGGCTCGGCTGGTCTTGATACCCGCTTCTTTGCTCATCACGGTATTCCAGCAGCGGTATGCGGGCCCAGTGCAGAGCGCATTCATTCCCATGATGAGTGTGTGAGTATCGATTCGTTGGTTAAGCTAGCTGAAGTGATAGCGTCGACGCTGATAGAATGGTGCGGTGTCGAGTGAGTACTTCCTCTCTGAGAACGAATCCAGGTCAGCCAGGAGTGTCAGCTACGAAGGAACGACACGATAAAGCTTCATATGCCCCTTCCCCAATTGGGAAAGAAGCGAGGCCATTGGATGAGACACCCTCAGACTGCAATCTTCAAGACCGTCCTTATCGGGGATGGCGGGGTCGGAAAGACCAGCATTGCCGTCCGCTACACAGAGGATCGGTTTGATGAACACATGAAGATGACCATTGGAGTCAACTTCGCGTCCAAGAAGGTTGAGATTGCGGGCAGTGAGGTGACCATGCTCTTGTGGGACTTGGGTGGTCAACCCCGGTTCCAGGATGTGGTGGATGGATATTTCAGGGGCTCAAAGATGGGCATTGCCGTCTACGAGGTTACTCGACCCTTTACACTCTATCGGCTTGACAGCTGGATATCTCGGTTGAGGGATAATGTCCCCGACTGCCCGATCATCATCGTAGGGAACAAGATAGACGAGAGAGTAGACGGAGAGGGTGTCACTGCAGAGGAGGCCAGTGAATACGCCTCGAAATACAGGTCTATCTTGTTCGAGGTTTCTGCCAAGACTGGTCAGGGAGTGGCAGACCTCTTCGACGCAGTTGCACGGTTACTCGCTAAAGAATATCTAGAAGCGTGAAACTCTTCAGACAATGGGAATATCATTAAATAGCATCAAGATCTCCCCTGTGAAGATGGGGCAAAGCCGCAAGGAAGACGGTGATTGGACCAATGACACAAGTCGCACTTAACCCGTTTGCGTGTCCAGCGTGTGCGAAGGGCACACTCGTCAAGGTCGAAGTGGAAGAGTCAACAATCACTGATGCAAAGCGCCATCCTGTGATCATCACGGCCAAGTGTCCGAATGACCACTGGTTGGTTGTTTTCGTCGACAAGAACTTCCAGGTCAGAGATGTTGAAGTTGCAGCTTCATCCACAGATACTGATGAAGATGCAGTAGACAAAGCAAAGTCTTGGTTTGACACACTCTAGTATTCTAGCTCTTCTTCCATGGGCAATAGAGTGCGCTGTAGGAAAAGGCGAGTTGATATTAACTATTATAACTTACGAGAAACGCTTATTAAATGGCTATCTGGACTTTCTTTAATAGCAGGACCAGACAGGCTGTATCTTGAAAGCCACGTGGTGCAATTTGGCATCAATGACCCGACTGAGGCCTGGAGAACCATGTATGGGATCTTTTTGATCAACGACGCTGGCGAAACCTTAGCATCCATAGGCTGGGAAAACCTTAGAGGGGATTCCTCGCTGTTTGGAGGGTTCCTGTCAGCAGTTCAGATGTTCATAAAGAAGATCTCCGGAACTGAGATCGATGAGCTCCGATTCGGTGACCTCAAGCTACTGATTGGTCGGGCCCACGAGAACTACGTGGTCACTCTTCACGCATTCGACGATCCAAACGCGGAAGAACAGAACCGCAGAGTTATCGAGCTAATTGCAGAGGACAATGAAGTACGGCTTGACGACGGCTTTCTCGGACTTGTCAATGAGATGGTGACCCAAGAGGAAGTTGACGTCGAGAAGATCCGCAGCGGAGTCAGGAGCTGGGTCAGCGGAGACCTGGATGAGGCCAAAAAGGCGGCAAGAGATTGGGGAAGTAAAGTGTTCTAGGAGGTAGACCTGATGCAAGTGGAATTCCAAATCCATGAGGTTGCTCAGTTGTATCTTGGCATAGCCGCGATTGTGGCTGCGGGAACCGTCATCTGGTATAGCAGGAGACGGTCGGCAGAGCAAGAACCAGGAATCCGGGCGGCATTCCGACCTCTTTACTTGTATGCACTTGCACTTCTTTTCTACGCAATCAGTACGTTCGTTACCTACTACGAGGTTTCGAATGAAACCTCATTCATTCTCGAGTATATGGGTTACAACCCAAGTCTACAAGGGTGGCAGTCTCTTATTCCGTACTATACTCAGTATCTGTTCCTTTTGGTCGAGATTGTGATACTCGGAATTGCAGCCTCGATGATTACAAGGCAAGCTTACATTGCGGTCTTTGCTACAATTGTAGCCGGAGTTTGTCTCTGGTTCTTCTACAACTCTGCCATTATTGTCGCAGGGGGAGCACGAGCCAGCTATGTGGCCGACGTGTGGTTCAACCTAGGATCACTGATACGGTCATTCATGATGGCTGGCGTTGCGGCCGTCTTTGTGTGGATTGCCGTCGACGCAAGGAGAGGTCCCGCGGTTGCCATGGCATTTGCCCTGGTCGTTCAGCTGTTCAACATACCGCTTCTCTATACTGGGCTTAGGTCACTTCCGGGACTCTACGAGGGCTTGGCTCTACCATATCCTGTGACGGTGGCATTGCTTTTCGTTGCACTAATGGGACCTGCGATGATTGCATTTGCTTTTCTACGACCGGAAGCAGGGGCCACGTATGAGTTGATGGGGTATGGAGCGAGCTTTGCTGGACCCATTCTAATACTGTCAGCAGTCCAGTTGCAGGGGCTACTCGCCGACATTCAGCTAACACTTACTGCTGGGCTAGGATCACTGGCTATTGCTTTGGCCGCGGGGACGGCTGCCTATCTTATTGGCAGATGGAGAGAATCAAGGCAGACACCAACTCTCCTTCTTATGGCAGCATTCGCGTTTCTAGCAATTAGCCAGACGGTAGGAATACTTGGCAACTTGGGCAATCTCCCTACAAATGAGTCTCAGTATTTTGAGCTGCTTCTTGTCGGATTATCCCTTGCCATCTTCTCCGTAACTGGCATATTCGCCGCCGGATATAGGAGCGCTGGACTACTTCCACTATTGCTATACGTACCACTTGCCATATTCATCGTTCAGCAGTATCCGGCGCGAATCGAGGACGCGTTTCTCAACCTTCTTTGGTTGGTAGCACCTCTTCTGATTCTATTCTTCTTGCCTGTGATTCTCTTCTCGGGCGTATGGTGGCGGATGCGATCAACAGATTTGCCTGGGCGCATGAGACCCTTGGGACTTGCACTGGGAATCCTTCTTTATATCGCTATTAGAGTCCCAATCTTACTCGTTCAGATTCCTGGTGTGGATCCGGGCTACGCACTCGTCACTGTGAGCTTCCTTGCATCTTGGCTCGCTGTAACAGGAAGACTAGACAGATATGCTGGGACTGCTTCCCCTCCGTAGCCTAATCACAGTGAGTACATTCCGATTGTATGGTGAGTCATATTCCCACTAGTGATGGTGAACATGACCTCCATCAATTGGAGCTAGGTTGCCGTAAGCGTTTCTCACTACCTCGGACAAGGAAGGATGGATATACATCGCTCTTCGGGCGGGTATGAAGGATGCATCATCCGTGTTCATTAGAGCAATGACCTCATGGATAAGCATGGGTGCATATGGCCCGATGATTGATGCACCAAGGATTCGTTGGGTGTCCGCATCCGCAATAATCCTAGCAAAACCCTCTGGTTCTCCCATGGCAAAGCCTTTGGCAACGCTGGAGTATTCAGCCTTTCCGACAAGGAGGCGTCTTCCTGATTCCTTCGCTTTCTTCAATGTCATGCCTACAGTTGCTATCGGTGGATAAGAGAACACTGCCCAAGGAACGGTGCTGTAGTCCATCTTGATGAAGTCCCTCTCATCTCCTCCCTGAAGGGACCTCCTCCAGTTGTACCAGACAATCCCGCTCTCTTCGTTTGCCACATGACGGAACATGTACTTCCCAATCGCGTCTCCAAAAGCCCATATTCGCTTCTTGCTGGTCCTGAAAAAACCGTCAACAATGATGAAGCCTCTCTCATCGGTCTTCACACCTGTGTTCTCAGGCTTGAACCAGTCGGCATTGGATCTGCGACCGGCAGCCACTAGTAGACTGTCTGCACTGAATTCCTTCTCGGCTCCCGAACTATGGTTTCTCGCCACTACGGTCTTCTTTCCATCCGATTGCCTGGCAGATATTACCTCATGATTTGTCAGAACCTTCATCCGCTTGGATAGTTCGGTCTTGAGAAGCTCTGAAACATCGCTATCTTCCATCTTCACAAGGTAGGGATTTCTTCCAATGATTGTGACCTCAGTCCCCACTGCTGAGAAGAAGTGCCCGAATTCCGCCGCTATGTATCCGCCGCCCAGAATGATCATTGACTTAGGTTTCTCAGTCAATTGAAGAGCTTCTTTGCTCGTCATGAAGTCAACCTTGTCGATGCCCTCGAAATTGGGAATCAGCGGCCTGGAGCCTGCTGCAATCAGAATGTGCTCGCCCTTGATCCTCTCATCGTCTACCTTCATTGTGTAATCAGAAACGAATTCACCCGTTGTGTTGTACCAGTCGTAGCCCTCGGCGGCGTTTATAGATTGGCCGATGTTGCGGGCATCCGTTCCAACGTGGTCGCGCATTCTCTCCATCAACGCTGGGAAATCAACCGACTCTATCTTGGCCTTGAAGTTCAAGCGCTCAGAATGTTGCGTCTGCACTATCATGTCGGCAACGTACGTCAGTATTTTCATCGGGCGGCTGGATGACGCCGGCCACGACGGCATGCAGGTGGTGGAGGATACA
>JBHLPB010000024.1:0-5211 GCA_048939905.1 Promethearchaeota archaeon | reverse complement strand
CAGTATTTTCGTAGGGATGCAACCTCGGTTCAGACATGTCCCTCCCATCGGACCATTCTCAACAACGGCCACCTCCATCCCGGTCTGATAGGCCGGAGAGGCTAGGTTGAGACCCGCACCTGAACCTATCACGATCACATCATAATTCTTCATGAAAGCCATTAACTATAGTGAAACTGATAAGTCTGTTGTTGCACACCTGGCTCCTACACGGGTTGCTTCCTTGGTCACGCTTCGCCAAGCTTAAGTGCTGAACGAGTGTGTCGTATCGAAGAGGCTTCAGAAATGCGTATGCTGCAGATTCATAGCGATGGTTTCTCCTATGAAGCAAAGAGAAAGGCAATCAAGAATGCTGAGGAGATTAAGTCGAAGTCCTATTCTACTGAGGACTCATGTCTTGTCAACTTCATCGCGGCCGAGGTCAGCGACCAGAAGGATCTCAAGACAGCTTCACAGATGACTGCCGACATGATTGCCGAAGCGGCCGAAGAGGTCAAGGAGAAGAACATAGTAGTATACCCATGGGTCCACCTCTCAGAGACCCCTTCACCACCGGGTACAGCTCTGAAGCTTCTCAAGAACGTGGCCGCTGACCTCGAGAAGCGCGGCTACAATGTACTTAGAGTTCCGTTTGGTTGGTACAAGGCATTCTCTGTCCACTGCAAGGGGCACCCGCTGGCTGAACGCTCGAAGGTGCTTGATCTCGATGTGGAAACCAAGAAGGTCCAAGTGGGGGATGCTACCCGGGTCGAAGATCTCACTGCCCTCGTGGCCGAAGAAGCGACGAAGTCGAGTTTCCATATCATGGAGCCTGATGGTAGTCTGACCGACTATGACAAGTACGATTATGCAGGCCGCAAAGAGCTCGAGCTGTATGTCAAGTATGAAACTGCCAAGGACCGAACTGCACAGGAACCTCCCCCACATATCGAAATGATGCAAAAGCTTGAGCTTGTCGACTATGAGCCAGGCTCTGATCCAGGCAACTTTAGATGGCCGCCTCGCGGGCTTACCTTGAAGAGAGCCATAGAACAGCGGGTCACCTCGGAAATGCTTGACTACGGAGCTCAGATAGTCCAGACGCCTCTCATCTATGACTACGAACATCCATCGTTGAAGTCTTACCTTCAGAGGTTTCCGTCTCGTCAGTATGTCGTGAGATCTGGTGACCGGGACTACTTCGCGCGGTTCTCCGCGTGCTTTGGCCAGTTTCTACTAGTTTCCCAGGCCGTAGTTTCACATAGACAGCTCCCGCTGAAGATGTTCGAGATTGCACCATCCTACAGAAGAGAGCAAAGTGGCGAGCTGGCTGGGATGAGAAGACTTCGCGCTTTCACCATGCCTGACATTCATGAGTTCGTTGCGGACATTGAGATGGCGAAGGAATCAATAATGAACCAGCTTGAATTCATCGACAAGTTGACGTGTGAGCTAGAAGTGGACTATGAGGTATCTTTCAGGTTCCTGAAGTCCTTCTTTGAAGAGAACCAGGAGTTTGCACTGGCCGTTGTAGAAAGGATAGGCAAACCAGTCATGATTGAGCTATTCGAAGAGAGATATGCCTACTTCGTTTTCAAGGGCGAATGGAACATTGTTGACTCCCAGGAGAAGTCCGGATGTCTGGCCACTTGTCAAATCGACGTCGAGAATGCCGAGAGATTTGGCATCAAGTATGTAGACGAGGATGGCAAGGAGAAATACCCCCTGATTCTTCACACGTCGCCGTCTGGTTCCATTGAGAGGATATTGTATGGAGTCCTGGAACAAGCGTACAAGGACAAGACGAAAGGCAAGAAACCCAAACTGCCACTATGGATGACTCCCTCACAGGTACGACTGTTACCTGTTGACGAGAGTCTAATCGAATACTCGACTCAACTCGGCAAGGAGTTCGACAAGTTTGGAATCAGATATGAGATCGATGACAGGTCATTGACTGTAGCCAAGAAGGTTCGTGCGGCCGAGAAGTTGTGGATTCCCTACATCTGTGTCGTTGGCCAGAAGGAACAGAAGAGCGGCAAGTTGACCGTCAGACGAAGAGAAGAAGGCGACCAAGTATCCATGACGGCCAAGGAGCTTGGAGAGGATATCGCAGAGAAGACCCACTTTGCCCCCAGGCAGAGACTCCTTCTACCAAAGCTTGTGTCTGCCCAGCCGGTCTTCTCTCGTGAGGTCTGACGACAAGAACCTGGGGAGAATGCCAACTCACCAGTCGATAGTGTTTTTACTGGCCAGTATTCCGGATGCCACATCAAAGAGGAACGGTGGTTCTGTTTGAAGATCTTAATAGTTGGTTCAGGCCTTATGGGCAGAGGCGCTGCCTTTGACCTTGCAAGGAATGAATCCGTCGAGCAAGTGATTGTAGCAGACATTGACGGCAGCGCGGCGCAGGGTTTGGCAGAGGAGATGGGTTCCAAGTTCTCAGCTGAGAAGTTGGATGCTCGAAACCGCGATCAACTGGTGCAGGTATTCTCTGAAGTGGATTCAGTTGTGAGCGCAGTCAGTTACACGGTCAATCTGCTTCATACGGAGGTCGCCATTGAAACTGGTACACACATGTGTGACCTCGGAGGAAACCTGTGGGTCGTTGAGAAACAGATGGAGCTGAGCGATAGGGCAAAGGATGCTGGTGTCACTGTCGTTCCTGACTGTGGAGTGGCACCTGGAATGACCAATGTCTTGGCACAGGCTGGAATCGACCAACTCACAGAAGTCGAGAGTGTCAAGATTCGAGTCGGTGGCCTTCAGCAGAACCCACAGCCACCTCTCGACTATGCCCTAATCTTCTCTGTCGAGGGCTTGATAAACGAGTATGTGGAGCCCTGCAGAGTCCTTCGTGACGGAAAGGTCGTCTTTGAGAATCCCCTAGTCGGGATCGAGCATCTGGAATTCCCCGAACCATTCGGGAAGCTCGAGGCCTTCAACACAAGTGGCGGTACCTCAACCTTGCCGGTCACTCACGAGGGCAAGATAAGGAATCTTGACTACAAGACGCTACGCTATCCTGGACACGCAGAGAAGATGTACGCCTTTCTCAAGCTCGGACTCATGAATGGTGAAAAACAGGACTTCGATGGAGTCAAGGTTGCCCCAAGGAGAGTGCTTGAGAAACTTCTTGAACGCAACCTTCCACCCACTGGGAAGGACGCCACACTCATCAGAGTAACTGTAGAGGGTAAGAGAGATGGAGCACCCAAGACTGTGGAGTATCAGGTTATTGACCTGTTTGACGAGGCATCGAATCTGACCTCTATGATGCGCACAACAGCTTTTCCGGCCTCTGCAGTGGCAACCATGAGTGTCAGCGGAACGATCAGCAAACGAGGAGTTCTTCCCCCTGAAGTGGCTGTACCTCCCCTCGTATTCATGGAGGAAATGAGAAAGCGGGGCATCGCGATAGAAGAGAGTATGTTCTAGACCTCGTTTGAGCACGAATCCCTGGGGCAAGTGTTATCAGAAACCACCACGGACCTACGTAGCGATGTGCCATGAAGAGGTACAAGAAGCTCTTCGAGAAGATACTTGACGCTCGAGAGGTACTCAAGGGTATCAAACATGTGACCCGACTCGACCATTCCACTACTTTCAGTCGAATGAGCGGAGGGAATGTCTATCTGAAGCTGGAGAATCTCCAGAAGACTGGCTCGTTCAAGGTCAGGGGGGCCGCATACGCGATGTCGCAGTTGGATCGGGATGAGAAGAAAGCAGGCGTGATTGCTGCATCAGCAGGAAATCATGCACAGGGTGTTGCCTATGCAGCCACGCGTCTTGGGATCAAGTCGACCATAGTGATGCCCATATTCTCTCCCGTCGCGAAAATACAGGCTACGAAGGGCTACGGAGCAAAGGTGGTTCTTCATGGTACAACCTTTGATGATGCACTAGCTCATGCACTTGAAACGGCCAAAGAAACTGGTGCAACATTCCTGCATCCGTTCAACGATGAGGACGTTATTGCTGGTCAAGGGACGGTTGGGCTAGAGATTCTAGAAGAATTGCCTGAGGTCGAAACAGTTGCGATACCTTTGGGAGGTGGGGGACTGGCGAGCGGTGTTTCCGTGGCCATCAAATCCGAGAGGCCGGAAGTCGATGTCTTTGGAGTTGAAGCTGCAAGTGCCGCTTCGATGAAAGCATCACTCGCACAGGGGAAGTTGGTCAAGATAGAAGGAATCAGCACGGTCTGCGATGGTATAGCTGTCAAGAAGCCCGGGAATCTTACATTTCGAATTGCTAAGGACCTTCTAACTGATGTTGTCACTGTTGAGGAACTCCAAGTCACAAGGACTCTATTCCATTTGCTTGAGCGTGCAAAGATAGTTGTCGAACCCGCGGGATGTGTCGGTCTATCCGCCTATCAACACGGAGTCATTGACATCAAAGGTAAGAACGCAGTGGCATTGCTATCCGGTGGCAACATCGACATGAGTTTCTTGTCAAGAGTGGTTGAGAAAGAGCTGTTTCGACTAGGCCGCTCAGTACGAGTGAAAGGTACGATTCTGGATCGGATTGGAAGCATGAATCGGGTCCTTGAGATAGTGGCTGCTTCGCGCGTGAATGTGGTTGAGATTGACCAGGACAGATTCGACCCTGACATTGCTCCCAACATGGCCGAACTGAGAATGGTTCTAGAAGTCCCAGATGAATCCGCTGTGAACCGAATGTTGTCCATGTTTGCCAAAGCAGGGCTCCACTTTGAGGTCTATGAGGACTAGACAAGTGGAAGTGTGCCTACCAGTATCCATGCATACAGGAATGCGCCAATGATGATTGCAGGCCAAGGATTATCTAGTTCGACTGAAGCAAAGATTACGAGCAGAGAAACCGCGGCTGAGGTTATGACGAAGTAGGTCAAAAGAAGTCCTAGAAGAACAAGAGGCGCAACAACGAATCCAAGAGCTGTGCTGCCGAAGATGAGAATGACAGCAAAGGCTAGAGTCGGAACCATTCTCACACCAAAGGCGGACACCAGTCTTCTGGCATAGGGTACTCGACCACCCCAGTCCCGCTCTGACAGGAGAAACCCTCGTATCCAGATCCCTTCCGATACGGAGAAGGGCAACGTAAGACAAATCATGGTGAGTATACTCACCATTCTCTCACTATTTGGAAATCTGAATAGAGGAAGGATTGTAACTGGGCTCGTCGTACCGGGCATTCCTCCCAAAGCCACCCACGCTAGTAGCCATGCCATGCAAATCATTGCCGGAATGA
>JBHLPB010000251.1:0-3810 GCA_048939905.1 Promethearchaeota archaeon | reverse complement strand
ATAGCCCGATTGTACGACCAGAGAGAGGGAACAGATTGGACAGAAGCGAGGAGAAATGGCAAAAGCAAGAGTGGCTCTCAGATGCCCGGGAATTGACTAACTGGGCCAACTCACAATCCCTAGCCTACCCGATACTGCTTGCTGTCAGACACTCGCACAGGGAATCAGTGAGGACTCTCGATGAGATGGTTGATAGAAGAATCACGGACTTCGGCCGCGAAATGGGCAGAGAGTTTGGCAGAAGACTGCCAGTTGATAGAAGAGTTGTCATTCGTCACAGCAGGATACGTCGATGCCGCGAAACAGCTCAGGATCTCGCAGACGGTATCCGTGAGATGGGAGTCAAGATAAGGCAGTTGGAAGAGCTTGATATTCTGATGGGACCACACGTTGGGGATCCTGAGGTCTGGAGCAATGTGGGCGTGGATGGAATTGAGGTGGCCAAGTTTGTAAACGACTATGCGGATGGTCGCTTTCATGAGGATCGGATAGAACGTTTCGAGAGCTATCGTAAGAGACTCATAGAAGGCACCATCGGCGCACTGATTGCAGCTCAGCCAGGTGACATGTACATCTACGTGACACATGATGCGTTCTTACTGATGGCTAAGAGAGCATATCTCAGTAGCGCGGTCGTAGATGCAGATAGGCCCCCCTATCTGGGAGGCTGGGGACTCTCAAGAGAATCCGATGTTCTTAGACTGTTCGCGAGAGGAGTCACAAGAGAGATTGAGATTTAGAATTGGGCTTTGCACCATAACAAAGAAGTCATTAGCATCAGATATCAGCTGATCTTCTTGAGAAAGCATGATTGACCGCACCGAACTCGAAACTTGGACTTGGATTCTGAAGTACTGGGTTATCATATTCCCGATTCTCTTCATAGCTGGTCTTGTGCTCAGTCAGCTGGGAAACCCCTCCTACTACTGGGTTCCATTTGTCGTTGGCGTGCCCTTGACAGTGATTCCGGTCACCTATCGAAGCTTGGTCGGAGGCGGATGCAGTCTGAGGTTCCAAATGTGTGCCCTTGTCAAGGGAATGACTGCAGGCGTCATCTTTCTGTTTCTTTCAATGGCTGCGGACTACTACATCTGGAACGTCTTGAGTGCATACCTAGGGTGGTCTCCGCTGTCCTCAACCTTCTCCATGTCAGTCATCTACCAATTGTGGTTCTTCAGTGCAGTAATGGGAGGCTTTGGTGCAAGAATCATGGAAGTTCGAGGGCAATCTAGGAGCATCGATGGGACCCCAACGGTGTCAGTGCTCGAATAGTCAAGTCCTACCTGTTACAAGGGGTTTGCCGCACTTAGGCACCCTGGTTGGAAAGGACAGAATGCTCACATATTACGTAGAACTATCTCTGCAGTTCATCCCCCACATTTATTTATGGCAGTGAACCTAGGAATCTGTAACCACATGGAGTGGAAAACCAAATGGGAAAAGGTCTCGCGATATTTGGACTCATCCTTATGATTCTAGGAATTCTGCCATTGTTTCTACCAATGCTTGGATTCCCTGAGTTTGCTGCCTACTTCTACATGCTCGGCTTGTACGAGATTGACCTGGCCGGCTACCTGTTCTCCGAGTTGATGCTAATCCTAATCGGACTAGGATTCATCCTACTCATAGTGGGTGCCATGAGGTAGGCCCTCATTCATACGGATGATTCTGAAGACAAATCCCACGTAGGGGCAGGAACCACTTTGGCCCGGTCTGTGGGGGGGGCAACGGGCTTAGTGGGAACTAGGATTTAGTCCACTTCAGGTCAAATCATGGACTGAGCTCTCTTTGACCATTCTTTTCATATGTGGGAAGACCAGAATATGGAGCATTGTAGGGGGTCTTCCAAATCACCAGCCTGACAACAAAACAGATTCGCTTGAACCATATGCGGAAGCAGTATGCCTTTGACAAGAAGAAACCAACGTTCTACGAGATTGCCAGGGAGCAGCTGGGGCTGCATTCCACTGACTATTGGACCCCCTATCTCTCAGTCTGGGCGAGAATCGGAGACTACGATGCCGAGAGAGTCTTCGAATCCTTGAATCGTGGAGACCGTATTGTCAGACTAAACGCGTTTCGAACCACGGTCCATGTTGTGCATGTCGATAACCTCCCCCTGTTGATTCGTGCGACAGGTCCTCTTCTCTACAAGAGATTGCGCCAGCACCCCGATATCAGGGGACTCGGTGATCAGGAGATAGAGTTTCTGACGGACAGTGTGCTCACAGTGTTGGAGGATGGTCCCAAGACCATGAGGGAGATAAAGAAGCTGCTCCCAGACAAAGCCAAGAAGATTCGACCTCTCTTTACTTTGGCAGCAACTTCGGGGAGAGTCATCAGGGCTACCGCAAGCCATGCGAGGAATCCAACTACTGCATATGCCTTGATTGAGAAATGGGTCGATGACTTCGTGCATGCTGACATATCAGAAGATGAAGCGCTCAGGGAAGTAATCCGACTCTACATCCAGAGATTTGGACCCGTTACTATCGATGACGTTTCTTGGTGGATTCCGACGACGAAAACCAAAGCTAGAACGGAGGTTGAGCAGCTTGCAGGCGAGGTTGTCCGAGTCGAGGTTGGGGGCGAAGGAAGATACATGACTGTGGGTGATGCGGAAACAGCCGCTTCGCTCGAATCACCAACTGAGCCCATCGTATGGCTGCTTCCTTACGAGGACTACCTTCCGAAGGCCTTCATCAAAAGGGATTGGTACATGGGCGAAGAACACCAGCCAATGTTCTTTCCGGAACTTAGAGAACACTATTGGCCGCCAGATATGTCGAAGCCAGTGACAAAGGCTTCCAAGTCCACAAATGCCTCGGGAGAGATTCGTCCCACGGTCTGGATTGACGGAGAGGCAGTGGGACGCTGGGAATTGGAACCAAGCGACGAAAAACAGAATGTAGTGTACAAAATCTACCGAGAAGTCCGTCCTAAGTATGGTAATATGATTTCTGAGAAAGCTTCAGAGTTGGAAGACTTCGTGAACACGCAGTTGGTGCCAATATCGAGCTCAAAATGAAGCGAGTTCCTAACCAACAACTACCGGGTCTCTACAGGTCATACACGTGCACAATGACCTAGAGGGTTGTCCTCTTCCACTCTCTCGAGGCGAACGTGATGAGAATAGGTAAGCACACAATCATCGGACTTCTTGCGATGTTGCTGATAGGTCTTATTGGAACTACCACGCCGGGAGCTGTTTCAACGCATGAATTGAATAATGATTTGCCGTTCTCATCAGAATCGGACCAAGCATTGCACAAAGAGAATCCCATTCAAAACAAGGTATTCAGCATATCTGCAGAACCCAACGAAGGAGTGCTCGATCCTATCAGGATAAGACAGTCCGGATATCAGACAACCGACTTGGCGAGAGGTAGCGCAGATGCAGGGATTGGCACTACCAGAAATATCACCATTGATGCAGTAGATGGGTGGTTTGTGAATAACACAGCAATTGAAGTTTCAAACCTCGAACGCTTGTATGGTGTGAATGGAACATTCGATGATGGAACCGACCCATGGACAAACTATAGTGTCGATGGTGGATCAAATACACAACTTCATTCGTATAATTCGTCAGGAGGCTATATTGTCTGCAGGAATATGGGCCAATACAATCCCGCAGGTGGAGGCTCATATACTCACTCACAAGGCAGCGAGGTGGGATGGGAACAGATCATAGACAACTCACCTGCATCGCTCAACTTCAGGTTGGAATTCGATTTTCGATATCCAACAGGGCCAATTGATCCAGATGGAGATGACACATTTAGTGGAGATGTAGGTGTCTTTTGGGAA
>JBHLPB010000023.1:0-15490 GCA_048939905.1 Promethearchaeota archaeon | reverse complement strand
CATCACTATCATGGTTGCACCTAGAGTAGCTAGGATCAATCCGCTGACCTTCTCGGTGGTTATCGCTTCGCCAAGTATGGGAGCTGCCAGTATGACTGCAAAGACGGGACTTAGGTTGAGCAGGAGAATTGCATCCCCTGCAGTTGTCAAATCAAGACCGATATACTGTAGAATCTGATTGAGAAATGGGCCGGTTAGGCCTGTAGCGAGTATCACACGCCAGTGGGCTCTGATACTTACCCTCTGACGTTCCCTGTTCCTAAGCAAGGCCATGAACCCGATGAGAAACGGACAAGCAAGAGTATACCGAAGCGCAACGAATAGGATTGGTGTGACCTCATCGAACACCATCTTTGCAAAGATAAGAGACGTTGCCCAGAACATGGTGGTCAGGACAATTGCCAGCCATGCAAGGGTAGTCTTGGACATCTTGAGCACTCTCTTCAAGTCATCGAAAGTTCGACGATAACTGGGCGGTGTTTCTCAGCTACGCAGAATCCTCACTATATCACTTTCTAGATACAAGTGGTGGGAATGGAAAGTGGAAAGAGAATGCTGGAAAGATGGGGCTACCTTGCAGAGCGTGCCACTCTTTCACGTTCTTCCTTTCTGGCGATAGCGAAACTGCCGGAATCGCCCTTGTATGCCAGAAGGAGCTCGTCGATGAGGCACTCCTCAAATGACTTGGCGTTCTTGTGAGCAGAACGTGTAGCTCCAACAGCCAAGTATCTGAGAGCCAAGTCGATTCTGCGTTGAGGTGAAACGTCAACAGACCGTGGATATGCCATCCCACCATAGGAGATACGTGTCGTTTCCTCAGCTGGTGCAGAGTTCTCGATTGCTGTGACTAGAACCTGAATTGGGTTGAGTCCGGTCCTGTAGTCAATCATCTCAAAGACACGTCGCACTGTATTGATTGCCTGGAGTTTCTTGCCTGCATTGTGGCCTGTACGTGTTCTCTTGTCCTTTCTTCTGCCAGCATTGAGAAGTTTGTTGACGAACCGCTCAACGATTGGCACCTGACTCTTGTGGAATCTCTTGTGTGCATGCCTTCCTGAAGTGTGAGGAAGTAGAGCGGGCTTGAGAGAAATGTATCTAGCAAGACCCACATCCTTGACCTCGACCTCGGTGGAATCCCACTTACCAAAGAGCATGAGATCAGGCTTAACGTGCGGCGCAGGCTCAACGGGGGCTTCCTCAGGTGGCTTCTCAACAGCCTCTTCGATGATTTCCTCGACTTCCTTCTTGGGCTCCTCTGGAGGTTTCTCGACGGCCTCCTCAGCTTCCTTCTTGGCTGCCTTCTTGACTGCTTTCTTGGCGGGCTTCTTAGCTGGCTCCTCCGCAGCCTCCTCCGTCTTCTTCTTGGCTGCCTTCTTGGGTGCCTTCTTGGCGGGCTTGTCAGCTGTTTCCTTGGTGGCCTTCTTGGTTGGTTTCTTGGGGGCTTTCTTCTCAGCCTCCTCAGCATCCTCAGTCTTCTTCTTCGACATTATGACCACCTAACGTATCGGCTTCTCCTTCTTACCGTAGATCAGTGACTCGAGAGAAACTCCGTTGACTTTCGTGACTTTGAAACGAACACCGGGCAAGTCACCCATAGCGCCGCCCATTGCGCCACCGATGCCCTCGATTATGACCTCATCGTGTTCATCGATATACTTCAGCCCACCATCTCCAGGAATGAATGCAGTGACCTGCTTCCCGTTCTTTGAGAGCTGGACCCTCACGGCCTTCCTGATAGCAGAGTTGGGTTGCTTGCTTTCAATCCCAACTTTCTCTAGAACGATGCCACGTGCTTGCGGAGCGGCTTCTAGTGGATCGGTCTTCTTTCTGAGTTTTAGAACTCTTCTCTTGTAGGACGACTTCTTCCAGCGATACTTCTTGCGCTTCCGCACTAGAGGTCTTGCTGCGAACTCGCCCAATGGGCTCTTTCCACGTGACAAGGTTTGTGCCTCTTAGTGATGATGGACCCACCATGTATGGTGCTCTCTACTGGTGGCCACGGCTGCGTTCCGTGGTTTCCTTAAAAGCGTTGTCAAATGCAAGCGGCTTGCCAGAAGGGTTTGCGATGGTCAACGGCAGTCCGATGCATTGTTCTATGACTGGAGAGTCTTAGAATCAACTCGGAGCCGTGAGAATATCACATCTTCTCGAGCTCCTTCCAGACTGTGTTCCACCATTTGGTGAACTCGCTTCGTGGCGAGATATTGATGGCACTCTCGATGTCAATCCTGAAGGGCATATCGTTCTTCACCTCATCGACATCAATGTCAATTACTGCAAAACGCTCATCTGTAGACATCTTCTCTCTGACAACATGGGCTTGACCACTGACACTCACGGCCAGATTGGGTGGAGAAAGGAGAGCCACCATAACACGGCCATCGCGTGCGAGGTTGGCATAGGTGTCATGATGACGAAGTGAAACTAGACGTAGAAGCCGTGGTGTGACCGCTCTCAGACTGCCAAAGGGAGCAATTCGCGGTTTCCCGTCTTTGTCAACGGTGGCTACAACGGAACTGGGATTCAGCGCCCCTCCCGGCTTCCGCCATATATCGAATATATCTTCAGGTAACTCGGGTAATCTTCGCCAGCGTCCTCCTTCACCTGAGCTCGAGTCTTCTTCCCCGGACATCTATTCCATCTCACTCAAGTTCTACCTGCTGAGCCCACAAAGGGTACCGGTCACTGATTAGTCTCACGGGGCACGTATTCCTGCTCTCATCCCTCTGCCGTTTCTTGTGCTCTGTCATCTGCCTCTGGATCTGTACAATCCCACGAGATTGAGGGTGATTGACAGGCCAATCAGTATGCCCATCAGGAAAGAAAGGATATCGTACTCTGGCAAAAATCGGTCAATGACAAGAGCAATTGCAAGGCAGATGCCACCTATCGGAATGAGCCATTCATCTCTCAGAAGCATTCAGTGGTCCTCGTGGACCAGTGCTTTGGATTATAGATAAGAAGTCAGGTCGCAGCAGTGTCAGCCTGAATGCTAGGCAATAACAACATTGCTTAGGTCGAAGTGACGTCGTGCCAATAGCCGGGCCCGCGCCACATTTCGTCCATCCCGTCCAATCGCAATGCCTCGGTCCTCAGTCTTGACGGTCACAGATGCAACTCTGTTGCCATCTCGGTGTACAATGATTTTCACATCTTCTACACGTGCAGGAGCCAGTGCGCTCTTGACAAATTCCTCTGCGGTTTCGGCCATCTCAACGACATCAATGGTCCTTCCGAAGGCGTCAGCCGCCGCCTTTACATTGGCACCACCACGACCGATGGCCTTGCCAAGCTGTTTAGCCCTCACAACGAATATGATACGTTCACCGTCGTCGTCACGGATAACGTCGACTGCCGAGGCCCCTGTGATTCTGTCAAAGGACGCTATGAGTGCCATGTCCTCCATGGAGAGTTTGACCAAAGGAACTCGCCTCATGCCATCTTCAGAATCTTGGAGTTTCCAGGTTCAATCACAGCAATCGCAGAAACCATGAAGGGCTTGCCCACGACCTCACCCAAGTCCCAAGAGGTTCCTTCGAACTTGAGAATCTTTATTCCTGAGAGTTGAGCGTATCTCTCTATATCATCTTGTTCGTCACGTGGGCAGTTAGCGGAAACAACTACCAGCTTTGCGGTGCCCGTCTTAATCGCATCGATTGATGACTTTGCACCGATCTTGCACTTGCCGGTACTGACCGCACTTGAGATTGGTTGATTTAGGCTCAATTATCATGACCTCGTTGTGGTTGTGCGTCTAAGGGAGTTCTGTTTTAACGTTTCCGCAGCGGAGGCACATTCTATCATCTCTTCCTCCTAGAGGGCTTTGGAGTCATCAGAAGGTCAATAGCCCCAGTGCCAAGTGGAATCAGCTGACCCAGAATCACATTTTCTGTGATGCCCCTTAGCGGATCTTTTGTCCCGGCAATCCCTGCTCCGAGTAGATGTTTGATTGTAACCTCGAAGGCTGCTCTCGCTAGAGCGCTGTTCTTTGAACCTGAGATGCCGTGCCTGCCAATCTGCCTTATTGCTCCATCGGCGGTCATCATGTCCGCAACCAGGATAATGTGACGGACATCAACGTCCATTCCCTGCTCATTCAGGACACTCATGGCCTCTTGGATAATGGCATTTCGTGTGGCCTCGATGCCAAGAACTTGATAGATCTCTCTCAGGTTGTTCGTGTACACCCTGTGTGAGTCGATTCCTTCGATTTCAAGTGCATCTTGAAGGTTCGACCCTTCTGTATAGAGGACATATCCATCACTCTCCTTTCGAATGACTACGTGGGTAACGTCGTTGATACCCTTAACACGTACCTCGCGTATCTTCTCGCTCAGACGTTGGAGATCTGAGAGCGTATCGTTTGCAGGGTACACAAAGATGACGTTGTCGCCTGTTTCTACTTCACCCTTGGCCTTGATTTTTGCCTTGATTGCCTCCGCGACACCTTCGACCGTCAGACCCTTGTCCTCCATCAGTTCGGGATCGAGTCTGACATCGATGGCCTGTCTAAGAAGATCAATGGATACATTACTGGCAACGCTCTCGACCAAGACCATCTCGATTTCCTGAGCAATTCTCTTTGCCTCATTGCGGTTTCCAGCAATATCAGCTCCCAAGTGAATCTTCATCGTAGGAGTACTGGGATTATTGCGTGCGTCGACAATCTCGATAAGACGTGGTAGACCCTGTGTCACGCTAAGCTCAGCGACACCTGCATAGTGGAAAGTTCGCAGAGTCATCTGAGTGCCTGGCTCTCCTATGCTCTGAGCAGCAACTGTGCCCACAGCCTCCCCAGGTTCAACAAGTGACATCTCATAGGACGAGATTACATTGTCACAAATCTCGTCGAACTCCTTCTTCGTGAGCTTGTGTTCTTTGATCTTGGCATCAAGTTCAATCAAGACCTTCGGAGGAAGTCGGCGCTCATCTCGTATCTTGGCAAGACGTTGTTCAATGTGCTTCTCAATGCTCTCAGTAGTAGCTCTTGGTTTCCTTGGTTTGGTGGTCTTCTCCTTTCGTTTCGCGGTTGTCGTCTTAGCCTTCTTAGAAGTCGTCTTCTTAGTGGTCTTCTTAGGGGTCGCCTTCTTTGCCTTCTTGATGGCCTTGGTGCTCTTTGACATTCCTCATCTCCTCCGCTACTTCACCTTCGATTTACCTAGGACCTTCTCGATTGCTATGTCTAGGTTCACTGACCGTCCATGGTCTGACTTGCTTGGGTCAACTCCGTCGTCCCCGAAGCGGAACTGTACAATACGACCGGGTGCTGTTCTGACCGTTCCGTCGGTTTCCACCTTCAAGTCTTGCAGTGCAGTCATGAGTCTCCTTTGCATATAACCGGAAGTCGAGGTACGAACTGCAGTGTCTACAAGGCCTTCGCGACCGCCTGCTGCATGGAACCAGTACTCAATTGGATCAAGACCGCTCTTGTAGCTGGAAGTCACAAACCCTCTGGCACGAGCCCCCAAATCCCCTCTCTCGAAATGCGGAAGAGTTCGACCAATGTAACCTCTACTGATTCTTTCGCCACGCACGGCCTGCTGTCCAACTACTGCAGCCATCTGTGACAGATTCAGCCTTGACCCTCGTGCTCCTGTCTGGGCCATGATGACTGCTGCATTCTCGAGACCAAGGTGTTCACCAGCGACTGCGCCCGCAGAATCTCTGGCCTCGGCCAAGGTGGCCATGATTCGTTGCTCCAGCGTTTCCAAGAGAGTCTGCCCGGGGTTGGGGTCAAGTTCTCCTCGTTTGTAAGTCTCAATTAGCTGGTTGACTTTATGGTCTGCCTCTTCGAGGATGACTCTGATTCGCTGGTCGGCCTCTCTGGGTAGGGTCACATCATCAAGACCCATCGTGAAGCCCCTGTCAGTAATCAGGCGTACAAGAAGTCGTCCAACTGAGTCCATGAAGACACGAGCTGCAGTGGAACCCTCTTCCTTGATTATCCGGTGGAATAGCGAGTCTGGTTCACCGGCTCCGAAGGCTTTCTCGTCGACAACTCCAAACTGTAGTTCGCCGTTTCGTATTACGACATAGGAATCGTAGGGACAGTCCTCTTTGGTGCATACGCTGCACTTTCGACAGACGTTTGCCTTGAATGAGATATTGATTCCTTCAGGAATGAACATACTGAATATCTGCTTCCCAGTCCATAGCTTCACTGGACTATGAATCGCAGGGGGTGGAAGCTCTCCTGTGAACTGGCCTGTGGCTAGGAGCTGGTTCACCTGATTCTCGGTATAAAGGCTTGACTTTCGAGTCAGTAAGAAGGCTGCGGAGATGTAGTCCTGAAGAGCGCCAATGATCGGACCGCCGTAGCGTGGGGATAGTATCTGCTCTTGGACCCTCATGAGAACTCGTGCCTCTGCCCGAGCCTCCTCGGACTGTGGCACGTGGAGATTCATCTCATCACCATCAAAGTCAGCGTTGTAGGGAGGACACACGTATAGACTCAGTCTAAAGGTCCGGTATGGCATGACACGAACTTCGTGGGCCATGATTGACATTCTGTGAAGCGATGGCTGACGGTTGAACAGTACAATATCACCATCGTCCAGATGTCGTTCTACAATGAAACCGGGTTCGATTGTGTCTGATATTATGGATCGTTCCTTGACGAATCTTAGGTCCACCCTTCGGCCGTCCGTACGGATGAGATAGTTTGCACCGGGGTGCCTATCTGGACCACGAAAGACTAGCTCCTTCATCTCCTCGATATTCCATTCGGTGACTCTCTGCGGAATCGTAAGGATTCTGGCAATCTGTTCGGGCACCCCGACCTCGTTCATGCTAAGGTTAGGATCAGGCGAGATGACTGTGCGGGCTGAGAAATCAACACGCTTGCCAGACAGGTTCGAACGAAATCGTCCCTCTTTACCCTTCAGCCTCTGCGCAAGGGTTCTCAGAGCACGACCCGACCTATGCCGGGCTGGAGGAATACCGCTCACACCGTTGTCAAAGTAGGTCGTACAGTGATATTGAAGTAGCTCCCAGAGGTCCTCAACAATCAGCTGAGGAGCGCCAGCGTCCAAATTTTCACGCAGTCTTTGATTAATTCGAATTATGTCTATGCTTTTGTGCGAGAGGTCGTCCTCAGATCGTACTCCAGACTCCAATGTGATTGAAGGACGCACGGTTACTGGAGGGACTGGTAGGACAGTAAGAATGGCCCATTCCAACCTTGCAGCACTGGCATTGATACCCAATAGCGCATAGTCCTCATCGGAGATGTTCTCCAAGCGGGACCTGATGTCGATGGGAGTGAGACGGACTGAGCCAGCCTCACCAACTTCGTAGATTGAGGTGGGCTTCTCGAGTTTCAGCTTGAGCTGCTCCTCACTGCAGTGTGGACATGCCTTCGTCTTTGCGGCACGCTTCAAGATATCCTTGGACAGATTGGCAGTCTTCTGACCAATCTCAGGATATCTCTTGAAAAGTCGGTTGTAGTACTCGATTTCTTCGTCTGTCAGGAGAATCCTGTTGCACTCCCTGCAGATGCTCCGAAGAACCTTGTGAATGACTTTGGCATAGCCCTCATGCATAATAGGCCTCGCAAGTTCGATATGACCAAAATGACCGGGACAATTGCCAACTCTGTTTCCACAGGTTCTGCATCGCTGGCCAGGATCAATGACTCCGAGGCGTGGATCCATAATCCCTGACTCAATTGGATATCCGTCCTCGTCATATGTGTCTGCAACAACTATCTGTGCAACAGACATCTTCCTGATGTCCTCCGGGCTGAGGAGGCCAAACTCAATTGCATCAATCTTCTTGGTTGTCAGTCCTGTAATCATTAGATCATCTCCTTCAGGCGGAGCCTGGCAGCCAGGCCCAGTGACATCATCTCTTGTATGAGAAGTTTGAATGCGTACGATACGACAACGCTGCTGATTTTGGCATTGGTGCCACATATCGGGCAGTAGTATTGGTCCTTGTTTCTGTCATAGACACCAATCAGGCCGCAATCCTCGCAGACCAGCATGTTGCTCTTGTCAGATTCGTCTAGAAGCCTACCCTTTAGCAGGATAGCTGCTCCATGACCAATCAGCACGTCCCGTTCCATCTCTCCAAAGCGGAGACCACCCTCTCGAGCACGACCCTCGGTTGGTTGACGAGTCAGAATCTGTACAGGGCCCCTGGCTCGGGCATGAATCTTGTCTGCAACCATGTGATGTAGTTTCTGATAGTAGATTACACCAACAAACACATTAGCGAGAAGTTTCTCGCCAGTGATTCCAGAGTACATGACTTCGCGGCCTGTATGTTCGAAACCATGCTTTTTGAGCGTGTCAAAGAGCTCATCCTCTGTGACTCCACAGAATGGTGATGCGTCCTGCTGCTTCCCTTCTACGCACGCGGCCTTTCCAGCAATCATCTCCAAGATTTGGCCAATGGTCATTCGGCTGGGGATTGCATGTGGATTGATTATAAGGTCTGGAACAACTCCGTGTTCCGTGAAAGGCACATCTTCCTGTGGGACTAAATAACCAAGGACTCCTTTCTGACCATGTCTTGAGGCATATTTGTCGCCGAGTTCAGGGATACGAAGATCCCGGACCTTCACCTTGACAAGACGGTTGCCATCAATAGTTTCCGTCAGAATCACACTATCTACTACACCCGACTCACCATGACGCACTGCAACTGATGTTTCACGACGGTTGGGAGAGGTTATCTCGAACTCGGAGTACTCCTCAAGGAATCTTGGTGGAGAGGTCCTCCCGATGAGAACATCGCCGCCTTGCACCTCAACTTCAGTTTCTATGACGCCATCCTCGCCAAGGTTTCGATAGGATTCTGATGCTCTGTATCCCCTGACACTGCGGTCAGGAATCTCGAATTTGTCTTCTTGCCCTCCAGGATACTTTCGCTCCTCGCTCTCGTAGACTCTTGCGAAAGTGCTTCTTCCAAGACCTCTCTCTATGGAGGCCTTATTCATTATGAGAGCGTCTTCAATGTTATAGCCCTCGTAGGAAAGAATAGCAACGATGAAGTTCTGGCCCGCGGGACGTTCCTCGTAGCCTATCGAGTCCATGGCCCGTGTCTTCACAAGTGGAACCTGTGGATAATGGAAAAAGTGAGACCGCGTATCGGCACGGTATCTGAAGTTTGATGCTGGAACTCCTACCGATTGCTTTGCCATTCCAGCCATGTAGACATTACGTGGTGACTGATTCCTCTCTGGGAAAGGAATGAGTGCCGCGGAGATACCAAGAATCGTGGAGGGGACTATCTCCATGTGGGTAGAATTGGGTCCAATCTCAACAGGGTACATTGCGATGAGAGTGTTTTCTTCTTCTTCTGCATCAAGAAACTCCACTATTCCGTTTCTCATTAGATCAACGTAGCCCCATTCGGCATCCATGACCATCCGTAGATGCTCGTCGGTCAGTCTGCTCTTCCCGTTCTCTACCACGATTGCTGGACGTCTTACTCTGCCAGCATCACAGTTAACCTGAACCTCATGTATGTCCTCGTAGTAGGCGATATTGGTTTCCTGGTCAATCTCACCAGCACGACGTTTCTGCCTCATAGTCTTGACCAAGACTTGAGGTGCAGGATGAATTCCCACAAGTCGACCATTCAAGAAGACATCTGCCCATTTCTTGCCCCGCTTTCCGCGAATCTTCTCTATTGGCTCGACTTCTGCCTTTAGAAGAGCCTTCTCGACAGCAGCTTCGTCAGTGCCTACAGAGATGTAGGCCATCATAGCGATGTTCTTGACAAGACCGCAGTTGGGGCCTTCGGGGGTTTCGTTCGGGCATATCTTACCCCAATGAGTAGAATGAAGATCTCGCGCCTCGAAGTGTGGCTGAGATCGGGAGAGGGGAGAAACGACCCTTCGTAGATGTGAGAGAGATGAGATGTAGTTTGTACGATCGAGTAGCTGTGATACTCCAGCCTTGCCGCCCACCCAATTGCCTGTGGCAAGGGCGTGTTTGAGTCTCTGGGTGATGACATCTGCTCTGACTGCAGTGCGGATGTTGGGTTTGCGGCCCCGCACCGCAGTGCGTTCGAGCTGGTACTTTATGTCACGAGTCAGGGAGTATAGTGCAACCCTGAACAGGGACATTAGAAGGTCTCCTGAAAGCTTGAGTCTCTTGTTGGCGTAGTGGTCCTTGTCGTCCGCCTGCCTCTTTAATAGGACAAGTTCGAGAAGACGCTCTACCATCTGTCCCAGATAGTATGCCTTCTGAAGACGGTGTTTTTCTTCAGTTCCGATGTGAGGTAGTAGATAGCGGTCAAGGACTTTCTCAGCACGAGCTAGACGGTATTCCTTAGTCTGACCCACCGCCACTCGCTTTCCAATGAAATCCAGCGCGTTGTTTCTCGTTGAACTGTCCTCATCCTCTCGAAGTACATTGATTGGGGCGGACTGCTCGATTGTAACAATGAGTTCATTTCTAATCTCGTCGTCGTCAGATATGACATCGACAATCTCACGATCAGACTCTAGACCCAGTGCCTTCAACAGAATGGCCAAAGGGATTTTACCGGGTACCGACGGGAATGATACTCGCAGCTCACCAGTTCTCTTTCTCTCTATGGTGACAGGGGCTCGAAAACCCCGCGACGTTGAGAAGACTTTGGCTATGTGTGTGTAGCTCGAGCTCTTGCTGGCTTCTTCGATTAGAATCCTATTGGGTGCCAAATCCTCCTGCGTGACAAGAACACGCTCGGACCCATTGATTATGAAATAACCACCAGGATCCTTGGGGTCCTCGCCATGCTTGATGAGTTCCTCATCTGACATGTTGTGAAGAAGGCATTTCTCACTCCGGAGCATGACAGGCATATCACCAATGTATATCCTCAGAGTTTCCATGCGTGTAGAAATGGAACCCTCCTTTCTCACCGGCGTCATGTCAAGGTAGAGCTTGCTTGCATAGGTGAGATTTCTAATCCTTGCCTCGTTGGGGTATAACGGATGCTCACTTCCGTCAGCCTCTCTCACTGAGGGTGCCTCAACTGTGATGTCTCCGAGTTCCACATGATACCCTTCGACCTTCGGATTGAGTTTCGCCACGCTATCCACTACTTCCTGAAGCTCCTCTCGCATGAATCGATTGAACGAGTCCAGGTGCTGGCCTACCAGGCCATAGTGGTCGAAAAAGGCCTCAATGACAGGCCAATACTTCCCCGTGTCTGTAGAGTCCGTCGCCATATCACAACACCATGACTATGTGGGACGGGGGAACTACTGCTAGCATACGCTTCCCTAAGCATGAACCCAGAAGTCCGAGCTCACCCATTTGCCGCAATAGCCGCCCCGTGTTTTTTGCTCAAGTTATAGACGCGCTCCGCCACCGAGCAGGGGATGTGGCGGGCTCGGCGGGATTTGAACCCGCGGCCCTTCCCCGAAACAAGAGAAGATCCTCCTGTTCTTCAGGTTAAAAGCCTGCTGCGCTACCTAGCTGCGCCACGAGCCCTTACCTGTACAGACCAAGCATAACGCATGATATGTTGTATCGTCGTGCAAGACTAAGACTTGTAGACAGTGTGATGCGTGGTCATACTAGAGCGGGAAGCGGTCTGCCTGAGCTATCCGGACGGGCTTATGTATCAATAAAAGCCTTTCCATAAAACGAAAGATAGAGTATCATCTAACCGAGGCTTGGGTGAGCCGCTCCATGTAGTGCCTCCATCCGTAAAAAGGATTCCGCTCGAAATCCCGTTTCCTAGCAATGTAGCCGAATTCCTCGTCTGGAAGATGTTGACCGAACTGTGATGTGTAGCTCGGCCTAGCCTGACCTGTTTCAATGCGTTCGGCATAGACCGATTGCATGAAACTCCCATGTTCCACCCTTCCCCAGCCCGATGTCGCCATCATCCTCTGGAGCCACCCTGAGGTTGGCTAAGGCTTTGTCTGAGATCATTGATACGGAGTGCCTCCTTCAGACCAGGCTTCCTTCTCCTGTCGAACTCTAGGTATATCACTCCCAGCAACAGAGAGTCTTTCCATGATTCTTGCCACGGCGGGGTCATCATCACCCAGCTCGGTCCTGTCACCAGAACCGAGAAGGCTCGATTGAGCACAGTGAACAGCCGCGGACTCCCCAAGTTTCGGTATGTGGTGCTTCGAGGGGAGTGAGGACTTCCCTTTAGGAAGCTCCTTCCGTAGGGCTTTCAGTTGTGTGTCGGATGATGTTTCAGGACTTCTAACACACTCACCTAGTCCTCTCATATGATACCGTTGTTTCCAAGTCTTTTGAACTCATATCTTAGCGGAGCAGAGGATTCTAACGACAGCTTTAATAGAAAACCCATTCTGAGGCAGTCGAACCGGTGCCCCTGTAGTGTAGCTCGGCCAGTGTCACAGACATCCTGTGACACCCGGAATAGCATTCAAGACTGTCACTCTTGAGACCCGGGTTCAAATCCCGGCGGGGGCGCCACCTCTTTTTAATCTGAATACTCTATGCACTGTTACTTCTGTTGTTTCCAAGCCAAATACCAGTTGTGGAATCCGGGACATACACCTTCGAGGCGTGTAGCGAGAGTGTTTCCGGTTGCATCGAATCCCGACTCAGATTTGTATAGGTCAATGACCTGTGAGATGAAATACTCCCCAAAGAGCTCGTACAGCTCAAACACACCCATGTTGAACCATCCATGGTACCATGCATAGTTTGCGGCACCGACCCCGGTGTACAGCTCCTCAAAGTCCTTTAAACTCGTATGACGGACTAGTAACCGCCCACCCTGATAGATTAGTTCAAACAAGAGCCCCGACACCTTCAGTTCCGTGGGATACAAGTGCGCGTATCTCCGCAAGTACGCGTAATTGATGTAGTCACCAAATAGCTCATCGAACCAGCGTAACCTGATTTGGACGCCGTCCGCTAGCGAATAGTTATGGAACATCTCATGAGCCAGGTACGTATCCCACCAGATCACGCACGCAGTGAGGAAGGGAGCCTCGCTGTACGGTAGCAGCTCTGCCAAGGTCTTACTCAAGGAAGAGGGGCTGTTCTCATAATATGGCATCATAGCTAGGTAGACGGGGTTATCCTCCTCACATACAGGATACCAGACAATGTTATGTTCCCCATGTATGAGTCCATAGGGGGCCTCAATTCGCTGGGTCATATCCTCTTCATTGAGAACGAGCAGTTTTGTTTGGATCTGGGCCGTGAAGAACTCGCGGATGAAGTCCACGCTGTGCGCTGCGATCGTGGAAAGTCGTTCTGCGCGCGTTTTCGCCCCCCGGGAGTAATATGTGGGAAAATCCGCGCCATCGAGAAATACTAACCCTTCCAGCACCTTATCGCGTGGAATCACGGAATTCACAAAGAGAACCTCCCATCACTTCAAAGGCTCCAGTGACATAAATTCCTTGTCAGCACTATCATCTGAATACTAGTTTCAAGACCCGGGTTCAAATCCCGGCGGGGGCGCCACTTCTTCTCGGTTAATAGGCTTGTGAAAAGATAGATAGGACGCCAAGTCCCAGGAGGTTCTGGATTAGGAAGGAGAGACGATTATGACAGAGATTCCGTATAGTGAAGAGGCAACAGTCAAGGTAGGTGACATAGAGATTGTTTACGACACCTTCGGAAACCCCTCATCACCTCCTTTGCTCCTCATCATGGGATTAGGATCGCAGATGATTCTCTGGGATGACGCCTTCTGCAAGGCTCTGGCCGCCCAAGGTTTCTGGGTCATTCGATTCGATAATCGAGATGTTGGATTGTCAAGTAAGCTTGATGATGCAGGAACACCGGATGCATTCGCACTAATGCAGGGAAAGGCAGTGGAAGTGCCTTACAAACTGTCGGACATGGCGGCTGACGCTGTGGGCCTCCTCGATGCTCTGAAGATTGATTCAGCACATGTCGCGGGTGCTTCAATGGGGGGGATGATTGCCCAGACAATGGCAATCAACTATCCTGAGCGAGTTCGAACTCTGACATCCATTATGTCCTCAACAGGGGATCCGAATCTGCCACAGCCAAAGCCAGAGGCGGTTTCCATATTGGTGGCTACTCCGCCTTCTGATCGTGACGAGAATATCGACTATTCACTTCAAGTCTGGCGTACACTCCATGGTCCAAAGTTCCCGCTAGATGAGGAGTACGTCCGTGAGCGATCTGCACGCGCTTACGACCGCAGCTACTATCCCGAAGGAACAGGACGACAATTGGCGGCCATTCTTGCCTCTGGTAGTCGGAAAGAAGCACTGAAGAAGTTGAAGACTCCTACACTTGTTATTCACGGCGATGCGGACCCGCTCATGCCTGTAGAGGGCGGAAGGGATACGGCGGAAGCCATTCCTGGGGCAGAACTACTAATCATCGAGGGCATGGGTCATAGTATACCCGTCGAGGAGGCGCCCCGCATAATAGAGGCCATAGTCCGCCATGCTGCAAGCCACTCCTAGCCCTATTGAGAGGTAGTTTTGACTCCACAAGTTCGGGGGAGTACTCTTAAGATGTCAGACCGAATCCCGATAGAATCACCACGGTGAACTGCGCTGGTGAGAGGTGAACGTATGACAGAATTCCTGGATGCATGTTATGAGGCAATCAGGAAACAGGAAACTTCCCTATCTGAAACTATCGAGGCTGTGGATGATGATGGAGTGCATCTTCTCAGGAACAAACGACTTGTCGTTCTGACCGGCTGTGGTGACTCCTTTGCTGTTGCAGACTATGGAAGATGGGCATTTCTCGGAGTGGGGCTCAATCCCGTTGCTACCTCTCCACTAGCGATTTCCCAGATTCAGCTCGATGAGAGTTGCCTTGTCATTGGGGTGAGTGCCTCTGGAAGAAGTACTGCCACAATCGACGCTCTGAAGGCCGCGAAGTCAAGGAATGCGTCCACTGTAGTACTCACAGATAATCCTGAAGGCAAAGCTACTGAATACTCAGACCACGCGTGGGTGACTCGGTCTGGTGTGGAAAGTCACAACATTAGTCCCTCCTCAGTGACGACAACCGCCATGGTGTATCTTCTCAAGTTGGCCGTAAGACTTCAGGATGGGCTTGACAGTAAAATCAGTCGAGATCTGCGTCAGCTAAAGCATGTAGGCAAGAATATGGTAGACTGGGCAGAAGAGGTGGGCAAGGCTATCTCTGAGATTGTGCCTCCCGAAGGTCCACTTTACACGATTTCAGACGGTTCGAATCATGTGGCTGCGCAGATTGGCATGATGAAGTTCAATGAATACTCGGTGGTTCATAGCTTCGCAGCACTGAGGGAAGATTTCCGACACCATCATGTGTTGTCAATCAATGAGGGTGATTCTGCAGTATTGGTGTCCGACAGCCCTACGAATGATGATGACGCACTGTTCTTCAGGGCCTTGGTCGACAATCTCAGAATGAGGGCATATCATCTCTACTCATCCGAAGACTTGAATCTCGAAAGCCCTCTTGGGCAGACAGTAGCTAATTCAATTGCATTTCAAATGGCCGCTTTTCATCATGTTATGAAGTATGACAGCGAGAAGCCAGACTGGAAAAAGCCGAATGTCAACGCATTCGAA
>JBHLPB010000250.1:0-3818 GCA_048939905.1 Promethearchaeota archaeon | reverse complement strand
CTCTCGCTGACACACACCTTCACTGAGTATTCAGACTGAACCTGTAGCTCACTGGCAATGTACTCAGCAATCAGCTCGGCCGTTGTTGCAGGAGATGGAAGGAGTATGCAGTCTTCCTTAGGAAACACGTATCGCTTCCCGGCAATGTTTACATCGTAGGAAATGTCCGTATCATCTATCGTGATTGTCTTCGAGTTCTCAGGCAGTAGCACCTTGTGATCCAAATGAGCGCACACACTAGCGATCTCCTTCTTGAAATCACGGAAGTCCAGCACCATTCCGTTTTCATCTAGGGGTCCCGTCACAATGGCCTCAACCGTATAGTTGTGACCGTGAAGACTCTCGCAATATCCAGCCCCCACGACAAAATGTGCAGCGCTGAAACTCATCTTCTGACTGCTAACTCGGATACTGTACAAGGACAGACCTCCCATTCTCAATTATCCACTCACACGTGGCTTCTAAAACTGCCGGATTGGCCTCCTGACACTGGTAGGACTTTACTGCCCTCTTCCTCTCTGGCGTTCGAACATCTCAATGAGATCTTCCACAGTGGTGGCCTGCTTCGGATCCTTGTCCTCCCTCCACCTTCCGGTGAATCTAGGGAAGCGAATTGCCAAACCACCCCCCTCCAGTCTTCCTCGGCCAGCCGAGTGGGTCGGGCTGATTGTCATCTCGTCGCCCAGAACCTCAATCACCTCCGCTGGGGAGAACCAGACGTCAGCTTGAACATCCGAAATCACCTTTGGACTCTTGGTTCCAATGCTGTGACAATCTAGCCGCTCTTTCAACTCAACAAGCATCTCATCTGTGAAACCAGTTCCGATCTTGCAGACAGTCGGGAAGGTGTCGGAATCCTCGTCATAGGCAGAAGCGAGTATTGCTCCGTAGAGCCCTGCTCTCTTTCCTCTGCCATGAATGGCCCCTACTACCACAAGGTCGACTGAATCTGCCATCCCTTCCTGATAGGACGCCTTCAGCTTGATCCAGAGCCAGCTTCGAGAACCGGCCTGATAGGCCGACGCCTCATGAATCGCCTTGGCAATGACGCCCTCATGACCCGAATCAATTGCCTCTCTGAACACCTCCATCAGACGCTCAGGCTCGCTTGTCACCTCTCCGATAGTCAGTGAAACTCTCTCATTCGATTGGACAACGCCTTCGAGCAGCTTGCGCCGCTCCGCCATAGAGTGTGCAGTCACATCTTCTCCTTTATGGTAGAGAATATCGAAAAATCGAACCGCTACTGGAACCTCTTCGCTCACCCTGTCAATATCCGTCTTCCTCCGGCGCCTCATTAGTTCTTGGAAAGGACGCGTGGCACCAGTTGTCGGATCGATAGCGATGCATTCCCCTTCAAGGATGCAGGTGTCTGCTTCAATCTGCCGCCTCACAAGGTCAACCACGTCAGGATACTGCTCTGTGATCTGCTCTTGACGACGTGAGAAGAGTATCACATCCTCTCCGTTCTTGTGAACCTGCACGCGCTCTCCGTCATACTTGTATTCCACAAGAACTTCGGGGCCTGCTTTCTCGATTATCTCTGCTGGGTCGGAGAGCTTCTTGGCAGCCATCATTCGGATGGGTCTCCCAACAGATGCCTGAATGCTCGTCAACGAGTCCAGTCCGTCTTTGGCCAGCACTTCAGCAACTCGAGCCAAGTCACTGCATACATTGAACGCTCGCTCGATATTCTTTCGCGCCTCCTTCTCGCCAACAAAGGCCAAAGCAAGAGCATCGATGATACCCATGTCTCCAATGCCTAGCCTGAGCTGTCCTGTCAGAGTCCTGAGGATGTACTTGGCCTCCATCGGGGACGCATCAGACAACAGACCCACCAGTTTGGCGATCTTGTCCTTTGCACTACCCTTACCGGTGGTCTTCGCCACGGCGTCTAGTGTTTCATAGACATGGGTGATTGTCAGCTCCTCTGCAAAGAGAGTGGCCTGAGCGCTCTCTGCAAGGAGCAGTTCAGCTACAGCGCCAACATCTCCCGTTTCTCTCAGACTCTGCTTCACGACCCCCTCTTCAGTTGATGCAGCTGTCGCCACGACCTGAACAGCCATCTTCTCCGCGATTCCAATCTCTGGTTCTCCAGTCCAGTCTGGGTGTAGTTTGCCCATAGTCAGAGCTACTACTCTACGCACCTCAGAAGCTCCGGCATCCTTGAGAATCTCGGAGAGAATCCTGATTTTCTCTAGCGACCCTGAAGTGGTTTCAATCTCCTGATAAGCATCGGCGAGATTCTCATAGAGCATCGATGACTGCCCCTCGACACATGGGGGCACCACATGCTTTATATTCGTATTCAAGGGCATGCCGAGCCAATCAGTTGCATTCGGTGAGCGACAATTGGGTAGCGTCAGACCTGGATTCATCAAGAACGCAGCAAGAAACTTGATGCAGTTGTACCCAGATACGTTCACAGACGATTTCGAAACCAACAAGCGGCTAGTTGAGCAGCTCACTGACATCGAAACGAAGAAGGTCAGAAACCGAGTTGCAGGATATCTCGTTAGGCTTGTTAGAATCCAGTTCGCACGAGAGGAGTCTGAGGCCGAGGAAGCAGCCGCAGAAGAACCTATCACTGATACCGAGATGTAGAGTGTCCTCTTCATACTTTTTCTGATTTTCTGAAAGGTCTCTTAAGGGAGCATGACCAAGGACGAGCCATGGATGGACCTGTAAACCGATTGTACATAGGAGACTGTCTTGACGTCATAGAATCAATGCATGTACAATTCGATGAGAAGATTCGCCTCATCTATATTGATCCGCCTTTCCTGTCTGGAACCGACTATACTCTCAAGGAGAAAGGACAAGGCAGCAGTGGTCAATCCCCTAGCTTGCATGAGAGGAAGACCTACTCGGACAAATGGATAGGAGGGCTCGAGGAGTATCTGCATTTCATGCAGGAACGACTCAAACCAATGAGGCAACTCCTACGTCATAACGGCAGCATCTGGGTGCACCTAGACTGGCATGTTTCACACTATGTCAAGACCATCCTTGACGAGGTCTTTGGCTACTCGAACTTCGTGAATGAAATAGTGTGGCGACGCACGAATAGTCCGAAGCCGCAAAGCAAAGGTTTCGGAAGTCAGCACGACAGTATCCTACTATATGCCAAAGACGCAGCGCAATTCTCCACTAGGCCCGTCTACCGCAAACACGACGAGAAGTCTAAGAGACCCTATAGATACAGCGATGAAAGGGGAAGGTTCAGACTCATTGAGATAGAGGCTCAAGGAATTCAACGGACGGAGAATCGGAAGCAATTCGAATGGAGAGGAAGAACAGCCCCCTATCTCTACAAGAGAAGCACCCTGGACAAATGGTGGAAGGAGGATAGGATCTATGTCAGCAAGAACGGCAGATACTCGAAGAAGCAATACCTGTCAGACGTGCCGGGCGTCCCAGTTTCCGATTTGTGGTTGGACATAAGCCCAATCCAAGGGGCATCTCGTGAGTATTCAGGCTTCCTGACGCAGAAACCTGTGGCATTACTTGAGAGAATCATTGAGTGTGCCACCGACCCAACCGACCTTGTTGCAGACTTCTTCGGGGGATCAGGGACGACAGCTATCGCCGCTCACAATCTAGGTCGCCGTTGGATACTATGCGACAACTCAGAAGTTGCCGTCGAATTGACCAGGAAACGATTGGCTGACGCAAGTAGTGGCGTGAAATATGAGTACTCCATTTGCTGAAGTGAGTACCGCTTCGTTCATATGTCGCCTATACTTCCCTGCTTCTCGAGTGACGAAAGATGGCACAGAAGGTGAAAGGTAGAACAGCTGAATTGCTTCGGTTCGGCC
>JBHLPB010000022.1:0-15716 GCA_048939905.1 Promethearchaeota archaeon | reverse complement strand
ATCATGGGCAATCTTGCGGCAGAGCCGATCATCAAGAACTACTGTGTATGTCGCTGGATGCAGAGAGGCGTTAGGGACGCTGTCTGTATCAACTTCGGACAACTCTCAGGCGTCATTGAGAAGCACGTTCGCTACATTCCTGATAATGTGAAGTACAGGCTAGATCGAGAAGAGGCCATCGCCGCACTTGAGGAACAGAACAAGAGAGGATATGTCGCATCTGTGTGGTTCCAACCAGTCCCGTACATCAATGCAATCTGTTCATGCGAAACCCCTGAGTGCGGTGGACTGCGCTTAAGAAACGATTTCAATCTTGAAACAGTCTACAAGGCAGAGTACGTCATAGACGTAAGCAGAGATAACTGTCAGGGCTGTAAGTCGTGCATTAGAATGTGTCAGTTCAATGCTCTTCGCTACCTGCCATCTATTCAGAAGGTAATTGCAGACTTGGACAAGTGCTTTGGTTGTGGTGTGTGCCGCCATGCCTGCAAACACGACGCTCTTCAACTTGTGCCGAGGGAGTCAGTACCCGGCATGGCAGGGAGGTTCTAGGCTAGGTGGTGTCAGATGGGAAAGACTAGTGTTACCTTCGACTACTCCAAGTGTCATTCTGGAGCGAGCACGGACCCTCGTGATTGCAGGCAGTGTCTGTATGTCTGTGACCCCGCAGTCCTTCTCATGCATCCAACGCTCAATGACGACCATGCTGACCCTCACAATCCAGAGATTTGGAGAATCGATGCAATCTGGCTCTCAAAGTGCACTGGATGCATGAAGTGTGTGGAGATTTGCCCCGAACAGGCAATAACAGTCATTCCTGGGAAGACACTTCATGAACTGAGGACTGGTTACTAACGAAGGGCCGCTATCGACCTCGATCGAATGTTATGCGAGTTGTTTCCATCAATGCACCGTTCCGCATCTTTGATAGAGTTCGAATCTCTACCTCAAACGACTGTTTTGAGATAGAGTCAGAATGCGATTGGAAGCATCGCTGCCAAGACCCAACTGAAGAACACGGCATTCACTATGGCCCCAAGCCAGTATCTACCAGTCAAGTGATGTCCCCACACAAGCACTATCGTCGAGACTACAAACCAAGGAGCAAAGGCATAGAAGAACAGGAATGAGAAACCCAACATTCCTGGAACGAGCGCAAGCCCCGTGATCATTCCAAAACCATAGTGCAGCAGTAACAGAATGAAGTAAGGACTGCATTTGATGAGAATGGCTTTCAGAGTCCAGTCGACTTGCGTTCTTGCCCATGTTTGTTTAGGTTCGGTTCGCATCGCACCTACCAACCACTCACTCTCTACATAGAAATAGACAAGGAATGGGATGAGGTAGACAGGAACCATCAATGCACGTGATGCAGTCAGGTCATTGAATCCAGGAAGGAAGCAGCGGAAATCGAGAGCTAGTCCTAGATCAACAACAAGCGTCCAAACATATGCCCAGACTGTGATGACTAGTGCCAATAGAATCGCCCACGTCACATGTCTGGGAGTGTCGCTGGTTTCCAATCTGACTTCAGAAACCATCCGCGGTCGCTTTCGCTTCATCAGTTTCAGAATCAAGAAAGACAACAGACCACTCCCCAGGAACCATAGGGCTATGGAGAGTCCGTATGACTGCGGGAAGGGTACAAACAGACCTATTGCAAGCAAAGGATAAAACGTCCCAAGTCCGATTGCTGCATACAGAATGCCCAAGCCAAGGAAAGCTCGACTGTCAATCGCGCGATCAATTGAGTACGTTTCTCTTAACCTTCGAAACGGTGAGAACTCAAGCAGAATCACGAGTAATGGGAATTGAGTAAGAACAATTCCCAGCAGACCAATGAAACCCCCAGCAAGCCACAGGGGGTATATCTGCTCCCTAGATGGAATCCAATACGAGTCTTCGACACCATCCTTGAGCCCCTCCTTCATCCATTCCACACTCTCTGCCACTACCACTGGATCTACTGTTTCGAACAGATGGTTCGTTCTTGGGAGGATCACTCTGCGCGCCGAATTGTCACTGAAACTTCCGTACGTGACTCCTGCCTCCACTCCTGTGACTCCAAAGAAGCCCTCTAACACAGTCAGATTGTGAGTGTACGGGAGAAGGGCGTCGAATTCTCCTATTGCCAGCAGTGTGCTTGGGATGTAGGGCATCTCGGTCCGATTAGTCCAACTTCCTACTAGCACAAGTGCATCCACGCTGACAGACGACTCCTCAATGGCACTCCATGATATTCCCCCTCCCATGCTGTGCCCAATGAGGCCTACAGCGGCACTGTCAACATAATCAAGACCTGCAAGATAGTCCAAGGCCGCGGCACCGCTTCCCGAGCCTGGCTCTGAGTTTCCATGAGAATTAGCGTCTATCGTCAATACCACAAAGCCCCGTCTTGATAGCTCGATTCCAAAAGCCATGAGCCATTCCTTGCACTGAATGACACCATGTATTACTGCTACGCCAGGAAGCGGGTTTGTGTCTGTTGCGTAGTTTGGTCTTTGCAGGGTGCTATGAATCCATGAGCCATCTGCAGCTTGAAAGTCAACCTCTGTCACGAACACAGTCCCAAATCCACTCTGAACGCTGAATGCCAGAGTGATTCCAGATAGCATCATGATGACACTCAACACAAGGACTAGATATCTTGGTTTCATTCTGTAGGCACCCATCTTCAAAGACTGAGCGATGAATCTCCTGCCCCTCCTTTTATCTCGTCCGAAAGATGGTGAGCACAAGGCATATCATAGTCTACTTCATCACAACTACCACTGATGCCAGACTGGGACGACATCTTTGCGGAACAGGGAAGGGTCTTCACGGAGCCCCACTCTTGTCTTGAGAGAGTTGTGAGAGTCTTCCGTGACCACCAAGTGAAGAGAGTGCTAGATCTAGGGTGCGGAACAGGTCGTCATCTCGTCCATCTGTCGAAGCTGGGATTCGAGGTCTACGGATTTGACGTGTCGCCCCAGGCTCTGTCAATGGCTCAAGAGTGGTTGGAAGAAGAGGGACTGACGGCAGACATTCAGGAACATAGAATGGAAGAACCCTTTCCTTACGTTGACGCCTTCTTTGATGCGGTGATTTCTACACAGGTCATTCACCACAACCGCATGTCCGACATTATGTTCACAGTAAGGGAAATCGGGAGAGTGCTCAGAAGCGGGGGCGTGCTCTTCGTGACATTTCCCATCTACTCCTATGTTCCGTCAGAGGGTGATGAGGACTGGAAACTTGAACAGATAGAACCAGGTACCTACATCCCTAGAAACGGTCCAGAGGCGGGAATTCCTCATCACTACTTCACTCTAGAGGAGATGGATTCCGTCTTCAGCGGTTTCAAGATTCTGGACGTATTCACTGATGAAACAAAACACAGGTGTGTCTTGGGGATCAAGAAGTGAGATTCATTCTAACCCGAAAGTTGGGAAGATGAGCTCCTTGACCTTCTCAATAGTTTCATCCACTGCTCTCTTGACTTTCGACTCGTGCTCTGCATACATTCGGGTGGGACGGTCTGTCCAACCTCCACGTTTCACTTGGAGTCCGTATTTGTGACACATCTCAATCCATTCAGCTGGAAGTAGCGGTGGTAGAGCAATGTCTGCGAGGTCGGCCAGCAGTACAGTCCATACTCTGGCCGCTGCAACAGCGTTGTAGCCGCCACCTCCAACAATCACCAGTTTCTTGTTTCCAAGATGCGCGAGCTGGCGAACTGTCTTGGACAGACGGTGATAGGTATCAAGATTGAGAAGAAGGTCTGCAAGAGGATCATCCATGTGACCATCAGCTCCAACATTCCAGAGAACGAGGTCTGGCTTGTAGGCTAGCCATATGGGTACAACCAACTCCTCAAAGGCCTTCCAATACTCGAAGTCATCAGTGAGTGGAGGTAATGGGATGTTTACAGAGTATCCCTTCCCCTCGCCTGCTCCAATCTCCTCAGGTCTTCCTGTACCAGGAAAGAAACCCATGCTGAGTTCATGAGTGGATATGGTGAGCACTCTGGGATCGCTGTAGAAGGCCTCCTGAGTCGCGTCACCGTGGTGAACATCGGTATCCAGATACAACACCTTCTTGTTCGGATACTTCTCCTTGAACTTCTTGATTGCAACAACCGTGTCGTTGAGATAGCAGAAGCCTCCCGCGGTGGAGCTGTAAGCATGATGAAAACCACCGATTATTGACATGGCATCTTCAAACTTACCATCGGCCACTCCCATCACTGCATCAATCGTTGCACCGACTGGATAGCTCGCATACTTATCCATCTGATAGAAGACGGGGCACTCATCGGTGTCAAGTCCGAACCGTGAAGCGAACGCGGACCCCATGTTTCCGAACAGTTCGATAGTTTCAATGTAGGAAGGATCGTGGTACAATCCGAGTTCATCACGAGTAGCAAGACGCATCTGCTGTATGGTTATTCTATCACTCTTCAGCAGTCCTGACATTACAGGAAGCCCCCAAGTGATTTCAAGACGCGGTCTGTTCCAGAAGGGGTTTGGCTCCATTCGCATGGTATCCAGCTCGTCAATCCCGTCCAGTTTCAAGATTCTCTCGGGACTGAACACAGCTGTCAGGTGAGACACGTCTTATCCTCCGCGGTTAGACAGACTGTCAGGACTAGGCTTTGAGTTGATATCATTTCTGGTGTGGTGCACTTATTGGCGAGCATTCTCGTCGGACTACTTGAGTGTTTGAATGGCTTCTAGTATCTCCTTCTTGTGAATACTCTCTCCCTTTATCTTCCGGGCTGTACCAGTAGCAGTCTTCCAAGCCTTCTCAATCCCAACCTTCCTGAGGATGTCAACCACAGAGAGTGCAAGTGGTTTGATGCTCTCATGTAACAGAGGATGGACAGCCTCTGCGGCTATTGACTTCCCAGAGCGCTTGACAAATCCGTCCATGAATGGAACGATTGAGGACCACAATGAGTTGCACATCTCTGCGGCTGTGTTATTGTTGGGCAGCAGATCTCTAGCCTCAAGAATCTCACTGACATCAAGGAGTTCTTGATGGCAGATTTCCACAGACCTGTTGAAGTCACCTCTCTCTGTGACTGTCGCTCTCGATAGGCTCCGGAAAGCCTGTTGAGCCATTCCAAGTCTGTGCTCAATCTGAGTGTCATCAAAGTTGCTGTTCAGTTTGACGAGGCTCTCTAGTGCGAAGACTGTTCTGCCGAGCTTCACGAGCTTGCCCACACTGCCGGCTGCAAAGTCCAAATCTTTAGGGTCAATTCCAAAGAGTTTCCACTTCCCGATGAGATGCGCTTGCATTCCATCGTAGTCCCCCGATTTCTCTGAACGTCTTGCTCCTCTTTGAAAGACTTTGATGATCTGTCTCCGTGTCTTCTCGTCGAGCATTGACACAGCTATTTTGCCAGTAAGTGTCGTAAGAGCTTCTGCAGTGCTTGATTCTCCAATTGTGGCTGAGAGTCCAGAGGATATCTCATTGAGTATCTCAACATAAAGCGCCGAATCCAGAAGGACGAGTCGCCTGGCAGCCTCGACAAGCAACTCTCCCTTTTGAGCCGCATCTGTCAATTTGCCATCTTCCCGAAGGTCGTTTGCTCTTTCAGAGGCCCGTTCTAGGGCTCTTTGAAGCCTGCTTGGACTCACTGAGCCTTGTTCAAGGAGCCCCCTTAGATGATCGAAACGAGGCTTCTTCACGTCGCTTATGTCCACAAGTCCCGCGTTAGCCAACTTAGAATACACGTAATCCTCAATTCTTGTTCCCAAGTCGCCCAGTTCTGACAATTGGTCGAGTTCCGCCAGACTTCCCTTCAGTTGTTCCTTGACTGCTTCTGTAAGTTCTATGCCGTCTTGTTCCAACAAGGCCCGGACATCATCGGGAATTGGCTGGTCTCCGATGGATGCCGGAGTTTCCATCCGGTCTTCAGGCGCGCTTGGTGAAACTTCTTCCTTGGCTCTGGCAGGCTCTATTACCTTCATCGATTCTGCTTCTACCACGGGTCCAGTCAATGCAAACAATCCTTGGCTCAGCGGATTCTCGATGTGTTGACTAGCCAATTCCATCGCCAACCTATCTAAGTGGTCAATGCCGAAGTTCTTGGTTGCAAAGTATCCGTAGGCAAGAAGAGGTTCAAGACCTCCTGCATGGTCCATCTCGTACTCAGCCTTGATGTGTTGCCACCCGTCAACGAGTGCTTCCGTTTCCACACTGCGTCGACCTGAAGCGCCCATCTCCTGAGCAAGCATACGGATGTCCCCTACAATTGGATGGTCCACCTTCCCCCGCAGCACGTCCGCAAGGGTATCATGCATGAATTTGAGAGAGAAGAACCGCGGATCACGTGAGAGGTACTGCTTGATTGCGTTGAAGGGTCCCGGTGAATCAGTCGGTGACTTCACCTTGAAGAACATCTGATTGAGATGCGCCTCATGAGTTTCATAGTTTGGCATGTCCGCCAGACAGAGCAGCGTCTTGATGACAGGCAAGGCACCCTCTTTCGGTGTGTAGATGGTTCCATCTAGGTCAAATAGAATCCTTGCCAGGATTCCAGCAACGTAGTCCGTCATACCTTTGGGTGCCTTTCGCACTCGTGTTTCTGTAAGCTTCTTTGCCCCTCCCGCCTTGACATCCGCACCAATCTCCTCGGCCATGTATCTCACATATATCGGACTTCCCTGGGCCTTCCCAACCAATGTAGCTATTGCCCGCTCGCTGTACTTCACATTCTGGCTGTCAAGGTGCTTCTCCGCAATCTGACGCATAACTTCATCCTGAATCATCGGGAGACTGACAGACGAGAACTTCTCTCGCAGTTCGATCGGTAGCCTCGCCCAGTCCTGTTCCCTAGCGGTTGTTACTATTCCCCGTACATCCCTCTCTATTACCGCCTTCACTAACTCACGTGTTTCTGGAATATCGTCATTGAATAGAATCACTCCATCTTTCTCGTGGACTCTCCCTACATCCTTGGTGTCCCACACTATGGCTGCATTGGATTCCTCATCCAACTCTTTCCAGATAGCGTACATAGCTGTTGTCTTTCCGGAACCTGGTGCTCCCAAGATGGCGACGTTCCTTCCATTTTCAATGTGACCAATTGCAGTATCTAGCACTCCTCTCAATGACGAATCAATCACAATCACTTTGTCAATATAGGGTGGTAATCTCCAGACGTTCTTCACTCTGTCAAATGAGTCTGGTATCTCATAGTATGAAACCAGTTCACGGATGATGCCCATCTGTTGCGAAATCACCGAGAGCTCGGACTTCATTGTGTCAACATACTGGCCTGCATCTGGACGAACCGCGCTCAGCTGGTTCATCGATGTGTTCACGTTAGAAGCAACATTTACCCCACCTTCCTTAACAGCGTCTTTGATTGACTCTCTCACAGCCGGATCCTGTATTGCATCCTTGAAGAAGTCCATCAGTTCCTCTGATCTTACCTTGCTCTTCTCTTCCTGATGTTTTACGATTGTCCCAGCTGCGACCGCAAGAACTGCAGAACCTGATCCAAGCATTGCGAAATTTGTCGCGATAGCTGAGGCTACGCCAAGAGCTTTCTTCGCCCGGGGATGAGTGTCGAAGTAGTTTCGAATTGAGTCTGCAAGGCCCATTGTTGTTGCCTCTTTCTTGGTGATGAGTGGGCATTTGTCAGACTAATGACCCTTTCGAACTCACCTAGCACATTCATCCGTTTCACCCTCAAGAACCACGACCAGTTCGAAACCCTCATTATCCGCTGTATAGTCTCTACAGTGCCATGTCCAAGTTTGACCTACTCAGACAAACCTTTCTGGGAAATCTGGGACAAACCATACCTATCTCAGTCTGGAAGCATCATCCCGATAGAGACCGTACTCCAGAGGGACTTGCTGAGGAAGAAATCGCTTTCCACAGACAGTTCAACCACGATCTTCTCAAGATCTCCTTTCACGGTCGATATCCAGTTGTGGATTGGGGGTGCGAGGTAGTCTATGACGGAGCTATGTCCGGCTCTACAACATGCAAGAACTGTGTTGTTCGAGAGGCTAGTGATTGGGAGGTACTAGAGTCACTTGATGTCAATGACGGAGAATTCGGAAGACAGGTCCATGCGGTCGAATTGATTCATGGGTATGCTCAGGACAAAGTCCCAACGATGGCTACTGTCTTTGACCCGGCTATGGTTGCAGAGAAGCTGTCGGAGAAGCCTTTGACTGACTATATGGAGAATGACCCAGCTGTCCTGGAAACAGTCCTTGAGATGATTGCTGGTGTCATGGTCGACTTCGGAAGGGCGACCATAGAAGCTGGTGCAGATGGAGTGTTCTTAGCATCACAACACTCCACCCATTCCACTGCTACAGAGGAGCAATACCAGCGCTTTGTCTATCCATTCGACCTGAAGTTGATATCGAAGCTTCGTGGAAAGGCAAAGTTTGTCGTGATGCATCTGCATGCCAAAGAACAGGACGAAGAGATTCGGTTTGACAAGATTGCCCACACTCCCGGTTTGGATGCTCTAAATTGGGAAGACCAGAGTGTCGAGCTAAGTCTCGCAGATGGAAAGCGAATTTCTCGAAAGACTGTCCTCGGTGGCATAGACCACAACGGTGTACTGAGAAGTGGCACTCCTGACGAAGTGAAGGAACAGGTCTTCGAGGCAACACGTGGGGCAGGTATGAAGAACTTGATCATAGCACCTGGTTGTGTCATCACGGTTGACACACCTGAAGAAAACATCGCTGCTGCTTTGGATGCGACTAGGTCGATAGTTCCATGGGAGAAGGAATGGGAGGCATACTCTTGACCAAGAATGCAGAAGTGGCTCGTGCACTGAAAGAGATTGCAATCCTGATTGAAGTTGAGGGTAAGGACAAGTTCAAGCCGAAGGCCTACATGCGGGCTGTACGGTCTGTCACTTCGTTGGGGGAAGACATCGAGGCCATTGCACGACGTGGTGAGCTCGAACAGATACCCGGCGTGGGGAAGGCAATTGCAGAGAAGATTCAGAGCTACTTAGAAACCGACACTATAGACCTTCTGGAGAAACTTCGAGAGAGAGTACCAGTCAAGGTGATGGAGATTGAAGCAATTCCCGGCGTCGGCCCGAAGACAATCAAACTAGTATACGACCAGCTTGGAGTGACAGACCTAGAGTCACTAGAGAAGGCCGCAAATGAGGGTCGGCTTGCCAATCTGAAGGGCATGGGGAAGAAGACTCAGGACCAGATAATTGAGGGAATAAAGCTTGTCAGAGTGGGAATGCGTCGAAGTCTGCTGGCTGACGCAATGGAAGTTGCAGAGAAGATTGAGCAACACCTTCAAGCTCTCCCTCAAGTCAGAAGGGTCGAAGTTGCTGGTTCCTACAGACGCAGGCGTGAAACGGTTGGAGACCTAGACTATCTTGTGGATGCTGATGATGTTGAACCCGTAATGGAGGCTTTCGTGACCTACGGAGATATTGCTGATATCATTGCTAGAGGCCCAACGAAGTCTTCTATTCGACTCAAGAGCAATCTCCAAGTCGACCTCAGAGTAATACCTGCAGAGAGCTATGGTGCGGGCTTGCAGTACTTCACAGGAAGTGTTGACCACAACGTGCACCTCCGAGCTATTGCACAGAAGAGGGGACTCCTTCTCAATGAATACGGTCTCTTCAGAGGTGACAAGAAAGTTGCCGGGGCGGATGAGCAGGGCATCTACGAGAAACTAGGTCTTCAGCTAGTTCCCCCGGAGCTGCGTGAGGACAGAGGCGAGGTGGAGGCCGCCCAAGAAGGGAAGCTACCTACTCTTCTGGAACTTGAAGATATCCGCGGAGACCTTCACAGTCACACAGACGCGTCGGATGGCAAGAACACGCTTGATGAGATGCTCGAGGCTGCGTCAAAGAAGGGCTACGAGTACTATTGCGTTTCAGATCATACTCAGAGTCTGACTATCGCCAATGGGATGGACGAGGAACGCGTGCTGAAGCGAATCGCAGAGATTGACGAGATTAATGATTCAGGCAAGTACAAGATGCGTGTCTTGAAAGGTGCAGAAGTTGACATACTGAGAGAGGGCAAGCTTGACCTCGATGATTCGGTCTTGGAGCAACTTGATGTCGTTACGTTGTCCGTTCACAGTATGGGGAAGGACAAGAAGGAAATGACAGAACGCGTCTGCCACGCACTAGAAAGCAAGTATGCTCACATACTCGGTCATCCGACTGGTCGTCTTCTACTTAGAAGGCTTCAGCTAGAGATAGACTTAGACGCTGTCTTTGAGGCTGCAAGGAAAAACAAGGTCATTATGGAGCTCAATGCCCATCCTGAACGCCTTGACCTGAATGACGGCAATCTCAGAGCAGCTACGAGAGTGGGACTCAAGATTGCCATAAATACAGATGCGCATCGCATCAGCCATTTGGACTACATGAGATTCGGCGTGTACCAGGCGCGCAGAGGATGGATTACGAAGGAAGACGTTGTTAACACATATCCGCTTGAAGATCTGTTGAGAATGATTAGGAAGTAGAGTGTTTGTCGCCCTCTCCACACTCACTATGCCTCTCTCAAAGAGTCATTCTATAGTCACAATTTGTGACTCTAATAGGTGACCCTCAGTTGTGGCTCCGCATTATATACTCATTCTGCGTGTTGTTCATTGTGAAACATCATGGCTCTAGCAATCAACTCTCATGAATCATCGTCACTGAAGAACCACGCTTACGCGAAGGTCATGACAACCCAGACTCTGTGCTATGAGTACATGTCCCGGAGGTGAAGGAATGAACCAAGCGAAGAACGAGGACATTCGGCTATTCAAGCTACGCCAGGCCCAACTCCACGCCGCAGCATCTGCTCGTGCATACATGGTCTAGATCAGGTGTCCGGCATTCTGAGGTGTTCACGTATCAAGATGCGTGAGCACATCGTGCTCTCTCTGTAACACAATCATCTGCAACGTCAACCCGAAGAAACCCGGACTCACAGCTCTGGAGGGCCTGCAGATATCCGCCTGCGGACCTCATCTGGTTTTACCGAAGAGAGTATTAGTTCCAGCCACCATGTGGCTCCGGCTTCATAGTACTCTGCTACATTCTTCCTTCTCTTCTCTGGTTTCTGACCCGAAGTCATTCCCATTGCAATAACGTCGAACGGGGTTTCTACGATCCGTTTCGCCTCTATGAACTCGAGTATGTCTTTGAAGTTACTAGGAGTCAGTCTTCTTCTGAATCCTGCACTCAAGGGGAAGATGCCATCCAGACCCGCGGCCCTAATGAACGGTTTCTTGTTTGGCCAAGTCCCTGCGACCCAGATTGGTATTCGAGGTGATTGAAAGGGCTTCGGGTAGAACCTTGCGTTGTCAATCTTGTAGTACTGTCCATCAAAGCTGAATGGTTTGCCGCCCCATAGGCCCAGCAGAACCTCTATTCCCTCGTCTAACATTCTACCTCGTATCTTTGTGTCAGACATCTCTCCGAACACTCGAAACTCTTCTTCCAGTGGGGATCCCAGACCTACTCCTAGAGTCAGTCTCCCGTGCGATAGATGATCCACAGAAACCGTTTCCCTCGCCAATTTCCAAGGTCTTCGGCGCGGGATGGGTGTGACTGTTGTACCCAGTCTTATGCGTTCGGTGGCTGTCGCCATGGCTGTTAGGCCAATCCATGGGTCCACCATGGGTACTGGTTTGGTCTTGTCCATCTGGATATGATCCCATATGAAGAAACCGTCCCATCCAGAATCCTCGGCAGTTCTAGCCAGGTCTGCAAGCGTTTCAGCGTAGCCAAATGACCTTCCGAAGTTGGGCACATACAGCCCGAATCTCATCTCGCCCATATGGATCTTCACCTGCAAGAGGAAGCTAAAAGGTATGGTGCCGAGGGTGGGACTCGAACCCACGAACTCCTACGAGAGTGGATATCTCATCGGAGTTAAGCCAGATTGCTCTGATCTTGAGTCCACCGCCGTTGGCCGCTTGGCTACCTCGGCCTCCGAATCCGCATAACCAAGCAACGGTATAAAGCCATTTCCGTTTGGAGTATTCATTTAGACTTTGCACACACATCTTGTAACGTGACACGAGCTGCTAGGAAGCCTCTGAGCTGGAGAAGGCAAGAGTTTCGGTTGGTCAGAACGGCCCCTCGGCCTGCATTCCGGAAGCAGTGTCACGTATTCAAGCTTGGCTACGCGAACTGAACTCAGCACGATATATGCGCACTGAATGGTATTTCCAACATCCATTCTACTCACAAGCGCTATCAATCACAGTCTTTTTCTAGGAGGATTGAAACGCCCTAGTTCGTATTGTGACATCACTGCCATATGAAGCTCGGACAGTGTTATCAACGTGCTCGATGACGAAAGAAACTTACTCCTCTTGAAGAACATCTGCTCTGGAAAAGGAGTCAGCGTAAACATCAGTGTGTTGTCAAGACTTCTGCGGAAACACAGGAACACCGTAAGAGAGAGGGTAGCGGGCCTTTTCGAGCACGCGATCATCGATCGGCCAGTATTCCCTTTCATTCATCTGCTAAATGAATACCCGCTTCTGGTAGTCGCCCGTGCAGATTTACCTCTCAGCAAGAAGATTGAGCAGTGGATAAAAGACGACGAGAATCTGTTCGCCGCTTTCAAGATAAGAGAAGAGGAATTCAACACGATGCTGTTCGAGTTCCACACAAGTCTCTATGGACAATACATGTGGAGAGAGTCACTTGTGGAGAAGGGTGTCATACCCTCACGCGACACTAGGTTCCCATCCAGTGCCCTCTTCTTCTCAAACAGACTGATAGTCAAATACGAACCCAGCACAGGGTTGAAACTGATAGGGCAAGAGGTCGAGAAGCAAGGCTATTCTGACATCGACGGTTATGAACTGAAGCGTCTTGATTTTGAGATTCTGAAGCATCTGTTGGAAGGACGCGGGATCAAGGTCAACGAGAATCTCCTATCAAGAGAGGTGGGTCTGAGTCGGCGGGCAGTGCAGAACAGGATACTGAAGATGATAAGGGATAGAATCATTCTGAACCCCCTCTGCAGGTTCCCGCAGTTCTTTGTGCCACCCGGGTTCATCTTCGTTTTCTCTTTGGTTGAAGTGAAGGATCATCGCGAGGAGATTCTCGCTCAATGGTTGAACGACCCGCACTTGAGCATAATCTACAGGACAAGCACGGGTAGGTACAATTTCCTCTTGTTCGCAAACTATCGTAGTGTCGAAGACCATCTCCTATGGGAGGAGAAATACGCAGACATGTATCCTGGTTGCTTTGGTCTTGCAGCCATAAACCTGCTGGTACCAAAGATGACCGTTTCCATCGACCAACAGAAGGTGTCCTTGGGAATAATAGAGAAACGATTGAAGGAGGCTCATAGAAGGAAACCGGCCAAGTAGAGCAACTCATCATCAGGTATCGATGAATGCTCCAGAACAATCAATGCCGGGAGTTTGCATGGAATGACGTTCTCTTCGCAGAGTCATCTCCACAATCCTTCATAATCTGAAGTTGACCCCCCCTCAATTGAGTGCTGGTTTCATTTCTGACACGGTAGAGGGCTGCAATGTGTGCCCATTGCACCTTCTATGTTCGAGATGTACCACCTATGACAGGATTAGTATCCGCAGCGTCAGCAATGATACACAATTCCAGAACAAATTGTGCCCGTTGTGCCAGATTCCAGACTCATGCGGGGGCATGTATGACACCTCTTTTAGATAGAATGTACATTGTACATAACTTAGGTTCTGCGACATGATAAACATGGACGATTTCCCAACGGTGAAGCCGGAAATCACAATCCAAACGAAGCAGGTTTGGTCTGACCTGCTTAGAGGTGATAATGTGAACAAGATGAGGATGTATCTGAATGGTCGCATTGATGAGATATGTAGGAATCTAGAGCGACCAGAAATAACGCCCTATTTCGAGGCCTATCTGACTGTACTCTTGAAGATGTACACAGAGTTCTTGGAGAAACTTGAAGACGAATACGCGCCGATTGAACAACCTTTCTGAAGTGAAGCGTTTCACATCGACATGAGGGTTCGGAAGTCATTAGTCAAGATAGGGTCTGATTTGGTCGTAGAAGTCGGCAAGTATCTTACTCTTCGTTTCCTCGGTTTCCAGAATGAAGAGGCGGATTTGCTGGCCAACCTTTATCTCCTTGACCAATCCCATATCAACGAGGGGCTGCATCACACGATGTATGGTTGAATGTGCCAACCCAGTTTCCTTCGCGATTCTACTAAGATTGAAGAACTCCTTCGGCCGGTCCAGAAAATGCTGAACCACCCTTGTCTGAGCGCGGGATGCAAACACCTTTTCAAGTAGCCTCTTCAACTTGTGCTATCTCCCTTCTGGAATCATTTGTCCGGTTCGTGAACGATTCTGCTTCCTACATTCTTCCCCTTCACAATGCGGAGAAGATTGTCTGGATCATTCCCGTTGAAAATCACAGTTGGAATCCTTGACCGTCCGACTACTCTGATTGCCACAGGATCGAAGAGCTTATACTCTCCAGCGCGAGTGCCAGTTCCTGAGAGTATCTGGCTGAGCTCATCAACCGTGACACTGTCCAGTTTCTTTGCACCCGGTTCCTTTGGGTCGCGGTCGTATATCCCGTCAACATTCGTCGCGTTGAGTAACATGTCGGCTTGCACAGTTTCCGCGGCCAGAGCAGCCACTGCGTTAGTCGACTGACCAGGTGTCAGCCCTCCCATGAGGACAACGTTGCCTGGGCAAACTGCTGTTTCAAGCTCATCAAGAGTTTCTACTATCTTGGGATACGCGATGCTCCCGAGAGCCGCGCACAAGAGCTCGGCGTTGTTTCTGGCTATCTTGATTCCTAGCCAGTCACACTGGGCTTCACTGGCCCCGAGCTCTCTGGCTGCTGCGATGAAGAGCCTGGCAGGCTTTCCACCGCCGACTACAATGACCATGCTGTGCCCATCCTCTACGAAGGAGTTCACTACCTTGGCATAGGCTCTCACCCTGTCTGTGAGAATCTGGCCCATTTCGTCGTAAAGGAGTGAACCTCCTATCTTTAGAACGGCTCGCATGTGTAGTCCCCTGAGACAATCTCCGAACAGGGACACCTTCTCGATTCAATTAAAGAAGCTTTCTTGAATGGACAGGTTTGCCGATATTTCGAAAGTCGATTGAGTTTACTAGAAGTGCATCAACGCGCTAGGAAGTCCATTTCCTCCCAGTCGGACACCCGGTTCAGGTTCTCTATGTCATCATCGGAAAGACTGATGTCAAGCGCACCCAAATTCTCGCTCAACTGCTCCACTGAGTTGACTCCGATGATTGGAGCTGTGATTGATTCGCGGCTGAGAACCCAAGCCAGAGCAATCTGCGCGATGCTGGCATCGTGTGCTGAAGCAACCTCCTTCAGAGTAGCCACGATGCTGAAGTTCCTCTCCTTTGCATATCTAGTCTTTATGGTTTCTGCTCTCTTCGAATCAGGTACGCTGTTCTCTGCATACCTGCCTGTGAGGAATCCTCCGCCTAGTGGGCTGTAGCCTATCACGCCAAGGCCGTACTTCCTGATGACAGGTCTCAAGTGCTTCTCGAAGTCTCTTCTCCTGGCGAGGCTGAATGGCGGCTGGAGTGATTCATACCTTGCAAGCCCATGCTTGTCGCTGATCCAGAGGGACTCCACGAGTTCAGCAGCTGTGAAGTTTGAGGCCCCGATGTAGTTGACCACACCGTCATCCATGAGCTTTGTGTAGGCACGAAGCGTTTCTTCTTGTGGGGTTTCCTCATCGAA
>JBHLPB010000249.1:0-3869 GCA_048939905.1 Promethearchaeota archaeon | reverse complement strand
TCTTGAGTCGCTTCTTGGAATGCCGGTACACCTGGATCTCGTGAGTCCCCACGTAATGCTTGTCGCCGGAAAGAGGGGCTCTGGGAAGAGCTACACTCTTGGCATAATCGCTGAAGAGCTTGCACGTACTATGGAACGTAGGGAGATTGAGGTAGCAGGCGTGGTCATCGACACTGTTGACGTGTTCAGACAGGGTGTTGAACCGAACGTTGACCAAGAGGACCTCCTCAGGAAGTGGGGTCTGGAAGCACGGGGATTTCCAGTTGCGGTCTACATCCCTCATAGGACGTACGGCGGGCTTCCTGATGAAGTGAAGAAGAAAGCACGACTCTTTCCGCTTGCGATAAGCCCGAGGGAACTGACCGCCGCAGATTGGGGGTATGTATTGGAGAAGGGTGGCCAATTGAGCACAGCAATGGACAACCTAATGGGTGACATTCTTGAGAACCTTCGCAAGGGCTATACTAATGAGAGTGGCCACAAGGTTGACCCAAAACGCGATTTCAGTATCAAGGACATGATTTCGTGCATAGAGTCTAGGTCGTTACAGGAGCTGTATCAGCCTGCGACGAGAACGGCAATGGTGCAAAGACTGAAGAGTGCAGACAGATTGGGGGTCTTTCATCCAGGGGGTACCAGTGCTCAGGATCTTGCAATTGCTGGTCAAATCACAGTCATTGATGTGGCCCCGCTTGGCTCAGACGCAGAAACAGTGCTTGCCATTCTCACGAATATGCTGTGCAGACAAGTCCTGACCTATCGAATGGCATGGACTGACGAAGGAGTTAGTGCAAGAGAAGAACTACCACCCACTTGGTTGATCGTAGACGAGGCTCATACGTTAGTTCCAAAGTCTGGAAGCACCCCAGCCAAGGAGGCGATTGTAGGTTACGCCAAGCTCGGTAGACGCTTCGGCTGTAGCTTGGTGTTATGCACACAGCAACCTTCAGCCGTGGCTGATGAAGCGATATCTCAAGCGGACATTATCCTTTCACATTCTCTCTCCCACGACTCTGACATACGTGCTCTACAACAGAGAGCCCCTGCAGTAATGCCCGAGAAGTTCCGTGACAAGGTCTTCATCAGCAGCCTCCCGCGTGGGGTTGCCCTACTATTCGATCAGAGTACCGAAAACAAACGGGGATTCATGATTCAGGTGCGCCCTCGCATATCTCAACATGGAGGCACAGATCGGCTATCTGCAATGTTCGAGGCTGCACGGTTGATGACTCCAGAAGATACGCTTCCTGAGGGAGCAGAACCCCTAGAGGAGGAGTCTGTGGAGGAGGTGTCCGAGATTCCTAGACCCCCGCTGAAGCTCAGCAAAGAGGACTGGGAGCTTCTTGATGCTTGGATGAAGGACTACATTCAGGCTTTGTCTGATAGACAGATGCAGGAGATTGCCATAACTGAGGAACCCTCACCTAGGGAGGAAGACCCTGTCCCAACGCCTCGGATGGAATGGGAGCTTTCAATGGAAGCGCCATTTGACGCATACACCCCTGCAGTTGTCGACGGATCTGAAGTGATGATTCGCCGTTTTGGATTGGTTTCAGCATCTCTGTTGGTGAAGGCTATTACTCGCAAGGTCCTGTATTCTCCAGTTACTCACGAGTTTCTATTCGGGACCAAGCATCAGCATAGAGAGTCGGAAGCACTCATGAAACAAGATAAGGAGCCTCACCTTGTCGTCGAGGAAGTAGTCACTGCTCTTACAGGTCTCGGCATGTCAGTTGATTCGGTCTGCCATGGTGAGGGCTTCTCCTTCGTTCTGCTTCGCAAAGACAGTCTCCGCGCGGCCCTTTCCGGAGGAGCAAGTGGGACTCTCACTTGCATATCCGTGGTTGTTGTGGGTGACAATCGAAAGGAAGTGGCCACCATTTCTTCCCGGCTGGTCGACCTTAATGACTAGGTCACGAGTAAGCGCGGCCTCAATTGCTCTAAAACTACTCTTATAAGCGAATGAAGCCGTCTGGCCCTAAGGTGGTAGAATGAGCGCGGAAGGCGTCAAGTCGCCAATCAACATAAAGCTCGAATCGATGATGGAGCTTGCAAGAATGCTCGTTTCGTCTTCGCAAAGGGACCGTCCAGCGAGTATGCTCTACTTTGAGTACAACGGCCGTCACATCTATGGAACCCTGATATCCCACCATGGATTCTTTGAGGCCTACGGACTCCCTCTGTGGGTCTATGCAGAAGGCGAAGGCCCGCCCGAGGGAGGCTTTCTCTCCTATACTTCCCGTGAGAAGGAAGCCATCAGGTTTGTCAAGACTCTCGAGGCAGAACCCAGGGTCGCATACCTGCCAATAATCAAGCTTGCCGAGAAGCTAGATATTCTCAATCTATAGAATCACTTTCGTGCCTTCGTTGACCAGAAGGTCGAATTCTGATTCAACCAAGCTCTCAAGTCTCTCACAATGAGACCGTGGTCGAAGGCCAATTCATCTGTATCAACTGATTCTAGATCAAACCAAGAAGCGATCTCCGCGTCATCTCTTCCCTTTGGTTCTCCGCTTACTGGCCGTGCAATGAACACAGTGGTAAGAGTGTGGCGTCTTGGGTCTCTATCAGGAGCACTGTACACTCCAAGAATCGCTTCCAGCTCAACCCTCATTGAGGTTTCTTCAAAGACTTCTCTGACAGCGGCCTCTTCTACGGTTTCGCCATACTCCACAAAACCTCCAGGGAGAGCCCATCTCCCCTTGAAAGGCTCTCTCTTTCGCTTGATGAGAATGACTCTCTCTTTGTCCACTACTCCCACATCTACCGTGGATGGGGGGTTCTTGTACAACCTAATACATCTCCCTGGGTGACGCTCTTGCCAGACTCGCGAGACTGACGATTGCGAAGATGAGGAACGCGAGCCAGATTATTAGAGTAATCAGCAACAGGTTGGTCTTGAAGAACAACTCAACAACTAGAAACATGCCGACAACCAGTATGTTCGAAGGTCCACCTAGCGTGCTGTTATCCTGAACTCCTAGTCTCATCCTTGCCAGTATCATGATCGCAACGATTGAGAGTGACACCCAATTGATGAAGGACGTGAAGACCCAAGACTGGTCCATGAAATCGAGGACTCCGAACGGCGTTGGTATGTCCGGAAGATATACGTATAGAAAGACTAGGAAGAGAATCAGCTCGCCAATTCTAATCCTGCTGGTAGGAGTCCTAGTATATACTGTACCATAGAGACCTCTGTCATACTCCTTTGCAGCAAAGAACACGAAATAGATGGGAGCTCCAAAACTGAGCGCGTTTACCAGACATTGTGCAAATCCATAGACCACTCTGAGCCAATAACCCTCCCAACTTCCGAGAACGGCACCCCAGACCTCAAGATATCTAGGTATGAACTCCAGCATTATGAAAGTGGGAAGCGTGCAGAGAACAATGGCCATCAGGACGGCCAAGGCGGAAGCGGCCTTGCCTCCTCCGAACTTACCGACTCCTATTCTGTAGAAGACAGTTCCTGCCACAAACAGGCCTGCAACTATTGCGAGAGGTGCAGCAACCATTGGCAGGATGAAGAACATCACCACGAACGCAGCATTGGACCCATAGAACACTCGCCATCTCAAGGGTACGGCATCAGTTGTCTCGTCCATCAAGTGAACTGTGTTGGCCAGCCTATAGCGGCTGTTGATGATGATGCCCACCCATGGTGCGGAGAAGATTGCTGGAACAAGGAGATAGTGAAACAACCAATTCCAAGTAGGATCTGCAAATGGAGTGAGTTGGAATGGGAGGAATATCATCAGCAAGAAGAAGTAGGCTGGACCAGCCACTGCCAGAAAGACGACTGTCAGCCTCGTCATCAACACGTCAGGATTCAACTTCCGCGCTCCAATCAGACCGAAACGTGTATT
>JBHLPB010000021.1:0-15796 GCA_048939905.1 Promethearchaeota archaeon | reverse complement strand
GCTATCCTACCAAGGTCTGCGACAGGGGCCACACTTGCCGCCAAGGCCAACAAGAGCATGAACAACCTCACTGACAAGATGCATCTGCTGACCTTCGTTATATCTGGCATAGGCTCTCTCTTCTCCTAGAGTATTGAAGTGTATGAAATCGCTTCGTTCTCTCAGACCAACTGAGAGAGTCTTGATGACGTGTCACAGATATGACAACACTGTAAACCAGATTATATGCCGAGCTTGGCCAAAAGGTTTCCTGAGTCCAGTTTTGAGCAGACTCCATGATCCACGCCGTCTGTCCGTTCGGACGTCCCTTGTGTCTGACGTTGCCGGACATGCCCCACGCCAGGTGTCACTTACACCGAAACTATATCACGTTCTCTCGCTAGCAACGAGCTAGAAATGTCTACCAGGAGACAGAGAATCGCAGAGCTGTTAGAGAATTCGGAACATCCTTTGACAGCTCAAGATATCTGTGACACACTCGACATAAAGAGCAGGTCAATTGTCTACGAAGACATTGAACACATATCTCGTTCAGTCAGATCCAGAGGAAAGAAGGTCTTAATCCGACCAGCCAGCTGTGGAAAGTGTGACTATGTCTTCGGAAGTAGGAAATCCGTGAAGAAACCATCCAGATGTCCCAAGTGTCGTTCACAGTGGATAATCCAGCCAGCCTTTCTGATATGCAGAGCCAAGTAGGCTAGTCATCATCAAATCGGTAGATACGCTTCACATCCGAGCCCTCTCGTTTGATTCTTGTTACTCTGCTCACTACAAAGTCAGAGAGACCAAACTCTGCCTCCTCCACGAAGCCATGGACAACAATTCGCATACCAATGCGAGGCAGAAACCTGCATCGGTCCATAGTCTTCGCAGACACTCTGACACTGTATGTCTGACCAGTTTCCTCACTCTGCACTACAATCGTGGTTGAGCCATACCATCGGCGAGCACTGACTCTGGTTGTTCGGCTTGGCCCGACCTCACGAATGACGCCTTTAACTACAGCCATGCTAAGTTTCCTCCCAAGGAACTATGATAGTCCCGTATCTGCCGCCGCCGCCCGGTACGTAACCGACGGTCTTGTTTCTGTAGGCTTCAACGATTCGTGCCAGCTTTGGATTAACTGAGTTAATCTCCGATAGAGAGGTGGTTGTTAGAACAGTTGTTTCTGGACCAAAAGACTCCCTTATGGAGGAGTAGAGGTTTCGTACTGACTTGGATGCCTTGGATTTCACGCCAAGTGAGATTGCGATCATGTCCAGCAAAGGAGGAATATGGAGGTAAGGTGGACGGTGTCTTGGAGACACACTTGCTCCTTCTCCGATCATCATAGCCCTGTCACGGACACCCAGTCTCAGCGGCTTGCCGTCGGATGGGCATTTGATTCTTCTGCGGTGAATATCTTGAAGCAAGCGGCTTCGTTCAGTTGGGTCCTTGCATGATATGTATATGTTGAAATCATCGTACTCAGTAGGTCCATCTTCTTCTCTAATTACCAGAGTCCGTCTGCATTTTGAGCAGAAGGAGAGATAGTACTTGCCCAACTGAGGGTTGAATCCAACATTCAGTATGGGCTTTCTACCCTTCTTCCTCATTATGGCCATCTTCAACTCTTCGAATGTCGGTGCGTTCATTGAGAACCTGACGAACTCTCGTCCAATCTTGTCAAGGGACGGCGAATGTGCATCACTACAGGTCAAGAAAGTGAGACTACGAAGCTCAGGTATGCAGTCTGCAACCTCCGTGTCAGCTGAGAGACCCAATTCCAAGAAACGTACATGCGGACTCTCTTCTCCGTAGCATGCTTGTATGCTGGAGTATTTGCCTTCTCGGAAAATGGCTCTGAATGGTGTGAATGCATGTGCGGGTCCAATCAGTCCTTCACAGTCTCTCACTACTCCGGCCAATTCCTGTGCATTCATGTTAACACGGGGTCGACCACCCCACTTGTGATCCAAGTTGGGTGAGAACTGACGTAGCGATTCTCGGAGGTGCGCTACCGACTCGAAGTCCCGAAGGAGAACCAGATGGTGTATCGACTCCGCATCTTCTATCTCCACTGTGGGGATGAAACTGACGGAGTCACAGGTCAATGCGTCTTCTTCATGCTTCAAACATGTGCGAAGGTGTTTCAACCACTGAGGCTGCGTAGCATCTCCAGTGCCAAGAATGTCCAGACCCTTACGCTTGGCGCTCCTCGCGAGATTCGGGATAGTCATTGACTTGCTGACGCCGATGGAATGGAGGGAATGAATGTGCAGATCAGCGTCGTATTCTGACATGCACAAACTCCTCAGATGTTTATGACGACCTTCGTTGTATTGGGGTCTGCAGCAAGTTCAAAGGCCTTTGCCCCCTCCTCGAGCTTGAACCTCTTTGTGATCAATCGCTTGACTTCTATTCGGCCCTTGTCTAGCATATCTATTGCCTTCTCGAAGGGACCGGAACTCGTGCCAATGAGCTTCAAATCGCGAGTAACCAATTCGGAGGGATTGAACTCTACCAATCCATCATGTATACTCTTTAGCGCGAGTCTCCCTCCACTTCGCACAATATCAAGGCCCATCTTGAATCCATCAGTGTTTCCGGTTGCCTCGATGACAACTCGAGGCCCCTCATCAGTGGTCAAGTCCCGAATTCTTTCCTTCCAATCTTCATCTTCAGAACTGATGGTATTCGGTATTCCTAACTGACGCACAAGACCCAGGCGCCATCTATTCTTACCCAGAACTATCACATTGGCCCCGTAGGCATCGTACACCTGGGCTGTCAGAAGTCCAAGTCGGCCACTTCCAATCACTACGATGGGCTCGTCCTCTGCAGCAGGCACCTCTTCATAGGTCTTGATCGCTGAGGCGAGTGGTTCAATGAACACACCTGCAATCACATCCACACCAAGTGGAAGTGGGTGCACCAGTTCTGCTGGAACTGTTAGGTACTCAGCCAATCCACCGTCCGTGGTGACTCCGAGTATTTCCCGATTCGCACATAGCCGGCGTTGATTGTGACGGCAATACCAGCATCGCGAACAAGAGACCTCAATCTCGGTGGTCACTATCGTGCCCGGCTTCAGGTCAGGTACAGAACTCTCATGAATCACGCCCGTAATCTCATGCCCGAGCACGATCGGTAGATTGGTCTCATAATCGCCCTGCCAGATTGCCACGTCAGTTCCGCAGACTCCAACAGCCCGGACTTCAATCCGGACATCACCGGGCATCAACGGGGGTCTCGGAGTGTCAGCTAGCTGAAGACCATCCTGTGTCAAGACAAGTGACTGCATTCTCTTGCCCTCGCGGGGGTTGAATTCAACGAGAGGTCAATAAACCCTTCGATATATGTTTCATACACCAAGGCGATCTGTCTGCTACGCTTTGATGTGAAGAATCGATAACTTATTTTGGGGGAGGATTGTCAGAACCGACTCTATAGGAGTATGAGGCAATGCGCATCGGAATAGAATTTGTACCTGACAAACCAATAGAGAAGCTGCTGACTTGGACAAAGCTAGCAGAAGAAGCAGGCTTTGACAACGTCTGGATAACCGATCACTACAACAACCGCAACGTCTGGGCGACTCTGACTGCCCTCGCTCTGAATACTGAGAAGATTGCCATGGGACCGGGAGTTACTAACCCCTTTCATATCAGTCCAGCTCTGACTGCGTCAGCTGCGGTTACGATTAACGAATTGAGCAATGGACGCGCGGTCATCGGAATCGGTGCCGGAGACAAAGTCACGCTTAGTGGCCTGGGCATCAAATGGCAGAGGCCTGTGTCCGCCGTTGTTGAGTCAATAGAGTACATGCGAAAGCTCACGCAGGGTAGCAAAGCGAAGCTCGATGGTAAGGTCTTCAAGGTCAAGGGTGCCAAGCTGGCAATCGTCAAGAAAGAACCGGTATTGGACGCAGACGGTAATCCCAAGATGAAGGATGGGAAACCGGTCAAAAAGGGCCCGCACATTCCAATCTATGCAGGAGCCCAAGGACCAATGATGTTGAAGGCAACTGCAAAGGTGGCAGACGGGATTCTAATCAACGCGAGCCACCCAAAGGACTTTGAGATTGCCATGGAGAAAATCAAAGAGGGCGTCGAGGAAGCGGGGCGCGATATCAAGGAGATTGATGTCACGGCCTATGCATCATTTAGCATTGGAGAGAGTCGAGAGGCGGCCCTTGAAGGAGATGCCAAGATCGTCGTGGCCTTCATAGTTGCAGGTTCACCAGATGTTGTACTTGAGAGACACAGTCTAGACATGGATGCCTGCAACAATGTCAGAAAGCTCCTTGGAGAGGGCAACTTCAAGGACCTACCTGGAGCAATCACAGACGAAATGGTTGACGCGTTTGCAGTTGTTGGTGATAAGGACCAATGCATCAAGCGTATCGAGGACCTCGCAAAAGTTGGCGTAACTCAGTTTGTAGTTGGTTCGCCCATCGGACCAAAGAAGAAGGGAGCAATCAAGCAGATTGGGAAGGAGATCATACCTCACTTCAAGAAGTGAATAGAGTATCTCGGGAAGAGTCAGTGCAGAGTCATGAAGCCGTCCACTCTGTTCACCAGAAGAATTCCAAGAAACGAGCTCGGTACCTGGTTGAACCTAGCCGGCCGTGGCTTGCCTGAGCAGATAGACTATGCAGAGAGCTTCATCGCTCTTCCCGATACCATTTACTTCCTGGCCAGCATCGGCGGGGAAAACGTCGGTGGAACGGCAATCTACAGAGATAGAACAAGATATGCAGTGGCACTTTTGGATGCGTTCTTGCATCCTGATCATAGGAACGGTGCAGAACTTCAACTCTTGAAGTCATCGCTCCCGTTCTTCCGTACCGTTGTCATTCGAGAGGTGGATGTGATACTAGACTCTGATGACTTTGAAGAGTATCTCCCGTCTCCGATGGCAACAAGGATTGCTAGTTCTTTCAGAAACACGTTTGAAGCCCTTGGATTTCATGAGGCAGGCAAGATTTGCAGGTGTTCGATAAACACCCGAACAGAAGACAATATTCCAACCGCGATGTCACGGGATGCAACTCCGAACCGAAAAGGTGCTCTAGACCTCTTTTGGAAACAGAGTGGACTATCTAAGCTAGATTGCTCCCAAGTCACCCTAGCATTGGAAGTCGCAGGGAAGAGAGGAGCTCTAAGGACTTGGACAACTGACGGCACCACAATTCTTGCCATGGGCATTGAACGGCTTCAAGACCGCGCTCTAGTCTGGCCTGTACTGGCAGACTTGGATGTGATAGACGAAAGTTCAGTTGCACGGGAGATTGCCGCTCAAGCAATCCCAGTGAATCCAGTGTCAATTGAATTGTCACTTGTTGGACACGGACAATTGGGTATTATGGAAGAGCTGGCGAAGCTTATCGACAGCCAATTGGAAACAAGAGAAGCAACGCTTATGCGGAAAAAGCTGTAGAGGCAGCTCATCCAGGCATGCTGGGAAAGCCTTTTGTGACAGCATCCCAAGGGCCGAGAAGGTCATCCAATGTCCACGCTGAAGCTTCGAAAGCAGTCAGATGGGTTTGTCCTTGACTACGGTCATGTACGTCTCGCTCTTGACACCGGAGTAAAAGGTGAAACCACACTCTTGACGCATGCGCATGCAGACCATTTGAAGGGTATTGAGAATGCGCACCGTGTCATAGCCACACAAGCGACAAGAGAAGCGCTCCTCGCGCGCGGCCACAAGCTGCGAACCAGATTCGAGATTCTAGAACACAACGAAAGGACAGGGCAGCTTGGAGTCGTCATAACGTCACTCAACGCAGGTCACGTAGTGGGCTCAAGCATGTACCATTTGCAGTTCGATGAGGGCCTCTCGGTTCTCTACACTGGCGACTTCAACGTGATTGATAGTATGGTACACGTTGCTGCAACACCCAAAGCGGCAGATGTACTGATCACTGAGGCCACCTATGGTGCACCTGAGTGGATATTTCCCAAACGTCAGAAGATCTATGAACAGATACTGACTGCAACCGAAGAAACGATAGAAGCCGGACTGATTCCCACATTTCAGGCCTACTCACTTGGCAAAGCCCAGGAGGCGATCGCCCTCCTTCAATGGGGAGGATTCAATGTTGTTTCCGGCAACCACATGATTACCGAGGTATGCAAGGTCTACAACAGGCACGGAAGTGACCTCCGACAGTCCTCACTTGGATCAGAGAGAGCGAGGACTATGCTCAAGGATGGTTGTGCAATCGTAAGCTCCTCTTTTCATCACACACGCAAGAATATCCGTGCCCATCTGGATTCAGGAACCGCCAATGATGTCTTGGGAAGACTGGAGCACTTTGTGCTTTCTGGTTGGACCCTTGGAGATTCCAGCAAAACCGGCTTCCCACTAAGTGCACACTCTGACTTTCGGGGTCTGCTTAAGTTTGCCAAGAGAGTTTCCCCGAGAGTCATCTATTGCTTCACGGGGAACGCCGCAGAGTTCTCAGGGCATCTATCCAAAGAGGGCTTCAGTGCAGTCCCACTAGAATAGGTGATGGTAATGGAGAAGTATATGTCAGACATGGTAGAGCCGGTCCATGCGGATTCGTTTTTCTCAGTATCCCATTCCGGCGAAGTTCACGAGCGACTATCTTTCGAGTACCTCGATCCAGAGGGCTACTATCGCCGAATAACACGTGACGATGAGATGCTCAGAGAAGAGGCAGAGAAACTCTCGGTCAATATGCAGACCTTCCTGGACCAGGAACGTGTAGAGATCAATGGTAGGCGCGTGAGATCCCGAGTCGACTACACAGACATATTCCTAAAGGGAGGTACTGAGGTCGTGGCAATTCTGTACCTAATTGACTTCGGGACAGAGTTTGAGAAGAAGAGAAACAAGATAGAAACTTGGCTGGAAGAAGAAACGGCTCCCTATGATTTCGAGATCATATGGAGATTTCCAGTCGGGACGGAGATTGTTGAGATTGACACACAGCTAGAGTACGAGATCTATGGCGACTTTGTGACACTTTGGGCCTACGAAGAGGATGATGTGGGAGGATACGAAAGAATGGTCTTCGACCTACCTGCAAGTCGATTGGATACCCGGACACAAGCTGAGTAGCCGACTTGCAGTTGGAACAGAAGGGAACTCACAGATGCTCCAAACCATTGAACAACTTCAACTCTTAGGGCTCGTTGTGATAGTCGCCGGCATCATCCTTATCGTTGTAGGATTGTTGCTATCTTCACTGACATCCTCTGAAGACCAGCGAGTTGAACGTGAGAGTAAAGGCGTCTTGCTTATCGGACCGATCCCCGTTGTTTGGGGATTTGGCAGAAGGGGCTGGTATGTTGCAGGGGCAGTAGCAATCATTCTGCTTCTGCTTTACTTGCTCATGTTCATTTAGGCACTCCAGCCGCACTCGGGACAAAAGGCGCCAGAAATAGTCCGGACCACTTTACCATTGATGAGGCACTCAGGACAGATTTCCAACGTGTTGTTACACGTGGGACAGACGCGCCGATGATTCAAATCCCGAATACAGGTGATGGTGCCACATGACTGACACTTGATGGCGTGGTCATGACAAAACTCGTTCCTACATTTGTCACAACGAATCTTGGACTTTGCGCGGCAGGTTGCGCAAGGCTTCGCCATTCATTCCACGCCCCTTAGCACCGGCGGGTATTCAAGATAGATAAGTCTAGTCCCTAGTGTTGCACCTAGTTACATTCAGCATGAGATATTGGTCCGGTATGTAATACGCGGAAAGTACCAAGCCTCTTAGACTAACTCTGTGTTCATGTCCGGGAGTGCAAAATGATATTCCAATGCAGGAACTGCGGAGATACCTCTGCAGACATCGACAAGGTCCTTGATGGAGCATGTGAATGTGGCTGCGCCCATTTCAAACTCGCCTCAGAAACCCCTCTACAACTACCCAAGAATCTGACGCAAAAGGAAACAATCAGGAGAGATCTTCATTACTGGCTCGATCTCAATATCGATTCCATGGATCCGAATGACATGGAGAACATCCGAGTCCTCTTCGAGATTGAGAGAAAGGAGCCTAGCCCATAGGTATTTTATTCTGGGCGCTCTTGAAACAAGGGACGCTCTATTCTCGCTATCTGCTCTTCGATTTCAACATTGACATCTGTTTCGCCAGCCACCTCGGCGATTCGCTGGACGGCTTTCAGATTATGAATCAATGTGTCCAGCCATGTGAATATGTCACCTGGGTAGACCCAAAGCTCGTACTCATTCTTGAGCCGCTTGGCAATTCCGGACGGATTGAAACCCTCCTTCCTGCAATCAACAATCCAACGACCAAAACGGGTCTGCCCATGGTTGCATTCCGGATAGTCTTGGCACCCGCAGCTGAAGAAGTCCTTAATCCATCGAGAGAAGACCTCGAAGACCCAGTTCGGAAGTCGACCTGCCGCTCCGCCGCTTCCTCTGAGGCTAGTAACATCAGAGAAGATGCCAGAGAAGAGACGTGTAGGCATGTGCGTCCGGAAGGCTGAATTGACCTCAGCCTGTAGCTTGTTTGTGAGGTAGACGTTCTGGAATGGTTCCAAGGCTATTGCTATATCAAAGACGTCGTGAGTCCCTGCCATTTTCTGAACCTCGAACCCCTCTGTCGGAGTCAGAAATGATAGGGAAGTGGCCCTGCCAAGTTCTGTTGGATGTGCACCACCAGACTTCACCCTGATCATGTGTTTTCGAACAAGATGTTTGAGTGCGTCTGAGGGTAGGACTGAGGAAGAGAGCATCCTGAGATAAGCACGTGCAATGTCCTTCAAATCTACCATTCCAGTTGAGCATATCGTAGCAAGAATCTGCTCCGCAGAGGTTTCAGTATCCGAAAACGGCTCAACATCCTCTATGTCTCCGGAGAGGAGATCAGCAGCTACTTCATCCTCATACTTGTCTTGGCCTGCATGATACTTCTTCTCAGGCTGTACAATGAGGTAGACCTTTCCAAGGTCGTGTTTTCCAAGACGACCAGCGCGACCTAGCATTTGCTCAAACTCGGCAGTCGAGAGCCAATTTGCACCCATGGCTAATGACTCAAAGAGGACTTGAGACGCGGGGAGATCCACACCTGCTCCCAGAGCGGCTGTTGTCACGACGCATGCATACTTCTGCTTGGAGAAGGAGTTCTCGATTCTTCTGCGTTGCGAATAGGATAAACCTCCATGGTATACAGAACTTGACACACCATGTTCACGAAGCCAGTCACTAATTGAGTGGGCACGTCGTCTTGAGAACGTGAAGATAATCGACTGGCCTCTATTTCCTGTACTGCTCTTGCGCTTGAACTCACTCTGAACAAGTCGCTGTATCATGCGGCGCTTGTCCTCATCACTTCTGGCAAACACAAGATGTCGTTCGAGGGGCACAGGCCGACCTAGGTAGTTCACAAGCTTGAAACCGAGTTCCTTTGCTAGTGAGTTAGGGGAACCGACAGTAGCAGAGAGCCCTAAGACCTGGGCTTTGGGTGCATGGTACCTTATCCTCGAGAGAAGACCGTCTAGCTCTGGTCCTCTGTCAGGATCACCAAGCATTTGAATCTCATCCACAATGACCGTGCCAATCTCTCCAAGTTTGGAGGTTTCGCCTGAACGGAACATGAAATCCAGAGCTTCGTAGGTAGCGCACACGATGTCGGACTTCGCAACATCTGTGTCGACTATCACTCTCGCCTCTCTGCCCACGTCGAGTCTTGACATCCCAACTCGTATGCCGACTCGTAGGCCTAGCTTCTTGTACCGCCTTCTGAACAATTCGTACTTCTCATTGGTCAGAGCCACTAGCGGTGCTAGATAGATCATCTTCTTGCCACCAATGGCAAGCGGGACTCCGGCAATCTCTGCTAGCAGAGTCTTGCCTGAAGAGGTAGAGGACACTATCAAGAGGTTCGATCCAGTCTGGAGCCCGGCGTCTATCACCATCTCCTGCACTGGTAGTAGTCGTTCTAGCCCTTCGCTCAGAAGCAACTCCTTCATTCCTGCTGGCAGATTGAGGTTGTCTATCCTCTGACCCTTGCCAAGCTCTCCCACATCCACAGTATCATAGAGGGTGAGGTCAGCCTGTGATGCTGGATCAAAGCCTGGTCTGAGGAGGTCCAGTAACTTTGGTACGGATTTGACGCTTGCCAGCTGCCTCTCAAGATGGTGAACCATACGACGTGAAAGGTTTGCACCCATGTTTTTCAGGTCAGTTCTGAGGTCTCCTCGTGCACATGTGATGCAGGAGGCTTCTATTTCAGATACTCGGATAGCGTTCTTCCTGGTCAGTACGGTTAGCCGATTGTCCCTCATACAGGTTTCACAAGTAGGAACAGCTCTAGGTGTTCCAGTCTGAAGCCTGTGGAGGAGATCTTTGAGGTCTTTGTGGAATGCAGGTTTCTGAGAGCGCGGGACTATGATATTCCTGGCTTTCCTCAGTATCCCATGTGCCTCCTTCGGCTGGTAATACACTGGCTTGTTGTACTTCACAAACCAGAAACGCTTGATTTCAAGAAGACCATCTCTTCTGTAGCCATACTCTACTAGACCGGATAGCTTGGCCCTCTGTCTGTCAAGAAGAGCGTCCGAGAAGACTTCCACTCTTGTGGTCATCTCCTGCCGACCGCTTCTAAGTACGAGTGTATACGGCTTTGTAAGTGTCTTCTGGATGTCGGCGTCAGCTACCTCCAACTAAAGGTCCTCACGGCATGAGCGAATTGCGGCTCCAATGACTCTTTCGGTATCTTCAAAGCTCGAAAATGAAGGCGTCAGCGTTCTCCTCTACTATTGACAGCGTGGCTTCATACTCATCTCTCATTGCCTCAATCCCCGTCATGGTGTCAATGCCAGCTTTCTCAACAATCCTCCAGTCAGACATTACTTGAATGTCCACAAAGCTGCTGAATTTGAGGAAGGGAGTAGCCATCACTTTCAGTTGGTCCGGCTGGAGGTAGCCTTTCTTCTCGAAACTCTGGACGAACGGCTTATACATGGGCCCGTTTGTGCCTGCAAGAATGAACTGAGCTCTCTGCTTGCCTGAGATATGAGACACGTTGATACGTCTTATCATCTCGTCATAGTGCGCAGTCTGAGGTACGTTTGCATCCTGCGTGACCTTCGCCAAGGGATTCGCTGCCAATATGTTTCCTTTCTCGATCACGAGCTTTCTGATGATTGTGACAATCTCTTCTTGCTTCCTTGTGCCGAGCGGGTCTATTACCTCTGGATTGATGATGTCGACGATAGGCAGTGGCTCGTCCATTCTAAGTTGTGAGGGGTCGAACAGCAATGCGCCAAGATGTTCAACTACATCAACTCGCCTGTTTCCACTTGTCGCCGTCCCCTTGAATATGCCCGGCCCGACTAGTAGCGATACCACCCTGTTTCGTCGGATAACCGACCAGAGCTGCCGCGATATCATCAAAGCCTTACCAGTCAAATCAGTACCCTTTAGCACTCCGATGTCAAAGTCATATGCTTCAACTTCAAGAAGCCAGTAGAGTGCTCCTGTGCTCAAAGCGTGCCCCCCATGACCTGCTTGTTGATGAATTCGAGCACTATCTCAGTGGCTTTGCCTTCTTGCTCGTCCATGGTCAGGCCGCCAAGTTCTTTGCGATACTGCTCCATTTCTTCCCCGCTAGTGACATCTTGCACTTTGAATCGATCCTCAAGCTCTCTCACACATCGTTCAACACCGTCGAAAACACTGATTCCCTGATACCTGAGATATCGAATGACTCGTCCAATCTTCTCCCTCAGGTAATCACACTGCTCTTCTTCCGGTCTTCGCTTTGCCAGTCGTACGTCCCGCTCAAGAAAGTCGAACGGAGATGTCAGATCAGGCTCCGCCTTGTCACCTCGTGTTGATGCGGCGCTCACTGCCACATACACCGACCGGTCACCCCTTCCAGAGGGGCGTGGAGTGACATGAACAAGAAGATGAGCCGTTGCATCCACGGATAGTTGGTCCAGCGGCTTATCGAGAGAATCTATCAAAGTTCCAAGCCTCTTGGCTGAGAGATCTGCAGTCGCTGAATCCGATGTATCCATGAGGACAGATCCCAGCATCCTCAGAAACGCCTGATTTCTTCGCTTCAATTGATTGAGCCTACCGCGCAATGTGCTTAGTTTCCATCCTGTGATGACAGGGCCAAAGGAAACCAGAACATCATCGCTCGTCGACTTCGGATGTTCTTCCATCCAGGCCTCGACCAGTGGGGCAATGAAAGTCTGGGCCAGCTTCATTCTGGAAGCCAAGACAGATACAGCCTTCTCGATAGGGGGTGATTCATCCTCGAGAGAACTCTCGAGATTGGCAACTTCCCGAATCTTGAATTCCAGCTCTCTGATGAACTTGCCATAAAGATGCTGAATCCATTTCCCTTCCCGAAGGGCGAACTCCATGACATTGCCCGGTAGATCAGGTACTGGGTCTCCAATCAGAGCAAGGCGTTCCAGTTCTTGTGATAGGAGCACAATCGCATCTCTTGCACTCATGATTCCATCAAGCTCAATCAGATAGGCTATTGAAGCAATCTGGAAAGAGCACGAGTACTTCTCTGCAATCCTCTCTGCCTCTGATGTCGGTGCACGTCGGGCACGCTCATTCAAGTCTGCAAACGTGTCTGCGAACTCTTGGACAAGCTTCTGCCGGCTGGCAACGGCCAGTTTCTCAAGATCAGGGTCTTTAAGCAACAGTAAACTCCTCAAGTAGCCGACGTGCATGTAGTCGGGTAGCCTTTTCAGAAGACGCTCAGAGTGTCACCAAATAATTGTTGTGCGCACCAATCTCAATGAGATTGATTAGTCGAAGCGTTTGGGGACAAGTTATCGGACTAGATGCCTAGTGAGAGCAGCAAGAAGTGTATCCCGAAGCCAATAAGAATTGCACCTAGTGCGATGGCCATAATTGTTCTCGTCATTGAACGATGCCTGCTGTGCTCGATGTGGACGACAAGCCACCCAAATGAGAAGAGGCCCAGAAAGATAAACAAGATAGAAATCGAAAGCATGAATGAATCAGGAATCTGCATCATAATGAAGACCTCTTGCTTCGCTCGTCCGCCACCGCCGATGGTGCCACCAATATAAGGGTCACGGTTGTTTCCTCACACAAAGAACTCGTACTCTCCAGTATGTTCAGTGTCGTCAATTGTTACCCTTCTGATTATCCGGCCACGCCTCTTGGCCAGCTTCCTCTTCTCGGAGAAGGTGAAACTCGGATCATCCGGCGGCACGATATCCTCTATGACAATTGTATTCTGGACGAGGATGTTCTTAGTCTTTGGGCCGACCTTCTCCTTGAGGTCGGGCAGCAACTCTTGCACCGCATAATCAAATACCTCGGCAGTGTTGCCTAGGCTACCCTTGGCAAAAGTCGGGTCCTTCTGTGTGCCCTCCTCATCCGCCTCTTTGGGGCCGCCCTTCGGGAAGGATGTCTTGGTTGTCACCTTCCATGGTTTTGTGCCATCCCTTGGGCTTAGCGACAGAAGGAAGAAAGTCGTCGGATCGTCGGTATCCACTACAGCCCTGATGTCGGTCAAAGGCACAGGATCATCCACCTTCGCATTGAAGATGCTTGGTGTCTTTCCCTTGGACTTCTTCCAGATTAGCGGCACCATGAGAGAGTTGAAGTCCTCTGAGCGGTCGCTATAGGTTCTGATGATACCTTTTACCTTGTGCGTTCCTTCAGGAGCACCAAGGAGGTAGGCGCGGATAAAGAGCTTCTCATAGTCCAGATCTGCTTTGAAGGTAATGGAATTCCTGCTTATCCTGACCTTTGCACGAGGGCCTGGATGTTCCCCAATGCCATACTTCACGAGCTTGGCATGAGAATACGCGTCGGGGTTGCCGTTGATTATCTTGGCCAGCCAGTTCATCCCTAGTCACTTCTCGGGGCAGGGGCGCCTCTTTCGATTTAAACCTGCCGTGACTACGATGATTGTACTGTGACCGGAAACTCAAGTACATAACTAGCTAGCTTATAACTGTGAGATAGAGCGCTATTCACCAGGCATTGGAGAAATGGGCAATGGGACTGCGTGCTTCAGAACACCGACTCACATTGATAGCATTGTATCTTGTTACCTTGATAATGCGGGCCTCATTCTACGTGACAATAGCAGTGATTCAGAGTCACTCATATTTGGGGGGTCTGACTGAATGGGAAGTCGCCGCCGTGCTCATTGTGTACCCTGTCACGGAACTCGCTACAGTGTCATTCTTCGGCTCCTATAGTGACAAGATTGGAAGAAGACCGATTCTCATAAGCAGCCTATTCATAACATCCGCAGCTGCATTTCTATTCTCAATTGCCCCCACTGCTGCATTCCTCCTACCATTAGCTGCTCTCTTCGGACTTGGTGCGGCCTCCAAAGTCACTACTACACTCTCAATGATTGCGGACGCATCTGGGACGGGAAACCGTGCACGTCTCATGGGCTATTACGACCTTTCTACTCTGGTGGGTCTGGCAGGAGGATATGGGCTTGGCATTATCCTGTTGCAGTTCGGATTTGAAGCGATGCTCATCCTGATGCTTGCTAGTGCGGCCTGCGCAGTCAGCGGAGTAATCGGCTACTTTGTAATCCGGGAAACCCGTAGGCATGTACAGATAGAAGCAAGGATGTCGGAGCTCCTCAGGAAGGTAGCCGGAGACACACGGATACAACGCATGCTGCCAGTTTACGTGCCAATAATCTCGCTCTACGGCTTACTCATAGCGAATTTGGAGAGAATCATAGAGGAGCACTTCTCGCTTTCTAACATTGACATGCTGATTCTGTTTGGTATGCTTGGAGGTTCACTGATTCTCGGGATCATTACGATGGGGCATCTATCAGACCACTTCAGGAAACGCAGACCATTCATAGTGATTGGGCTGCTAGGATTCGGCTTACTGGCGTACATCTTGGTTGGAGGTGCGGGTGAAGCAGGGATTGAGAATCTGTGGGCAGTCTGGCCCATGCTGCCAGTCCTGGGTTTTATTGCAGGTTCATTTCCGCCCGCTGCCATGGCATACCTCACAGATATCTCAGAAGATGACTCCAGAGGTAGCACAATGGGAGTATATTCCATCTTCTTCGGGTCAGGTATGATAATCGGTCCAGCAACTGGTGCATTCGCATACTCAACCTACGGACTCGTCGGTCTTGGCCTCCTCGTGGCATTGATGATAGGCATCGCTTGCATTGGCACGTACTTCATGCCTGAGGCACTAGAAGTGGCGGAATCCGAGCCAATCAACCAACGATTGAGTAAGAGTTAATAGATACCGGAATACATTCCGCCCTAGGAACTCCATTGGGGAGATTCATCATGGTCCGCATTACTACAATCAGTAACATCCTGTCCGGCATTGGGATCGCCATTTTGGCCTTCGCTGGGATTCTGAAGTATCTTCTTGAGAGTCTGGGTCAGACAGGCACTCCGTACCCATTCTATGCTTGGATTGCGGGTGCAGTCCTTTTGGGAGTTGTAATCATAGCTAGCGCTATCAATACGTTCACAGAGATGACAGGCTTCGTTCATCCAGAGGACAAGCTCGTCAGTAATATGTTCGTCTTCCTCATGGCAATCGCCACAATCCTCATCCTCGGGCTGCTTGATGAGGGAGTGACCTACCAGCGGAACCTATTCGACATGGGTGCAATGATTGTTATCGCATACATATTCCTGTTCATCTTCGTCTTCTTCAGTGGCCAGATAACGCAGGCAGGTGAGATGGGGCAGGTCAAAGAGATGACCGCACGATTCATGCTAGTTTCGCTCCTGCTCGGCGCGGTAATGGCAGTCGTGAAGGTGGGACTTGATATCATATGGACCACGACAAA
>JBHLPB010000248.1:0-3905 GCA_048939905.1 Promethearchaeota archaeon | reverse complement strand
TGTCATACTCCCCCTTGCTCCGATAAACAGATCCAATCAGCGTTTGTATGAAGTAGAATCCTTCTTCATGTTTTATCTCTTCAAAGACACGCTCACCTATAGTTGCATAATGCAGAGTTTGGTCTAGGTCGCCTTTATAGAAGTAGATGAATCCGATATTGAAGTTCGCCCATCCGACGTATCTCTTCTCTCCAAGTTTCTCACTGATTTTCAGTTGACGGTTAGAATAATCGAGGGCTTCATCCAGCAAACCTTGAGCCCGATAAATCCAGCTAATATTGATCATTTGGATGAGTTGCTCGTATTTGTCATCAGACTCTTCGAACAATGTTGCGCTTTGCGTATAGTAATCGATGGCCTTGTTTTGATCCCCACCTATTATTTCCAGCATCGCTTTGGTGGATAGCAAATGCCCCTCCCACCTTTTGACACTGGCTCTTTCCGTATTGTCCATCTGCCCTAAGAGTCGTTCACTTGGATCGACTTCACCGAATGCTTCGAAATAGCTCTTCATTCTAAGTGAAATCAGTATCTTCCCTACTCTTGCGACGAACTCATGAGATGGCTTCAACTCCTCTTCAGAGAGAACATCCTCAATAACTGCGAGTGCCTCTGTGAAGTCATTCCTTTTGGATAGTATGATTCCCTTGTAGGTTTGCCCCTCGATTCTATCCGAATCAGGAAGTTCGGGAATTTCCTGAAGTGCCTCGTCGAATCTCCTTTGCAATATCAATTCGCGAATTCGATCTAGCGTCATTCTTCTTCCCTCTCCTGTCGGAATTCTCTAGAGCTATGACTGAACCTCCTATTACAGCTCATCCTTCGAATTCTGCTCATTATGACTCGGATGTGTCTTATAGGCTTTCATATCAATCATGCCAGTCAATACTGGTGTAACAATCCATGGATTCATGAAAGTCCTGCTTTCAAATCAACATCCTGATATGGATTCGTCTATTTCAGAAGTGTCATCATTAGAATCGTGAATTGAGGGAATAACGAATGACTGAAGCATGGGGCTTGCTCCCGCTGGCGGCGGATGAGAGCGATTGCATCATGGTGCTTCTATCAGTCTTCGTTCTTGTTGTGCTCGTTGTCAGCATCTTTCTGGTATTCTCCACTGAGGTTGCTCTGCTCGTGAGTGCCATGATTCTGATAGCGTTTCTTTACGCCATCATGGAGAACAGAAGGATGGTAAGAGCTGATGCGCAACAGCCGAAAAAGAAGGTGGTGGGGACTTGAAGTCCCCGGAGTAGACAATCAGTCTTCAGGTTCTTGGTATCCGTCGTGATAGACCCGATAGTTCTGATTCTGGCTAGAAGCCAACCTGGCCCGTCCACGCGGCCTTTTCGAGGATTTCTTGCTCAAATCACCCTGCCACCAGAGCCCTCTACCACGATTCAGATACATGGGCACCTTAATGGAAGCCACAATGAGCCTCCATGCACTGGTCACCACGATTATGAAGATGATGAACATCCAAATCCAGTCAAATGGTATGAAGGGTATCTCGTTCTGGACGAAGAACTCGGTTAGGTTGAATAGGCTCCAGATGCCGTTGTCGTTGACCCAAGCATATTCCAATGGAAATCCAACGTTGATCAGGACTGTTGAGAAGAGAATCCAGATGACACCAATGCCTGCCTCGAAGATGAGGTTGACATTGTTCTCACCGGCAACTAGGAATAGTGCGCCCTTCAACGCCCCTACAAACACCAGCCCAGCCACTGCGCCAACAAATGGTGCAAATGCTGAAGAGTAGAGCACCTGGAGTTGCGGCAAGAGAAGCACAAACCCGAAGGCTACCCCAAACACAAGCTCACCAGCAGCATCAGAGCGAGCCTTGGGCTTGAAGCCCTCGGTGCCAATCCCGAAGAAACTCTCCAAGAGTGTCTTCTCTGAAGGCATCTTGTTTCTGTCTGCGAGCGAAATGCCTCCAATTATGAGGACAACGAAGATGACATTGACGAGAATCATGATGGGAAGACTGAATGGCCAGTTCTCAACCGAACCTATGATACCGAACGGGACGAGGATAGCAGTACCAATCACATAGGCCGCTATTGAGAAGGCAATCCCAAAGCCCACGAGTACTCCCAGGATTCGTAACACCGGCTGTGTGTACTCAGACGGAACCGGCCCTACTTTCTTTCCTGTTCCGGCGTACTCGTTGGCCGCAGCCTTCGGGTCGCCCATTCGTTCAACGGCCATCAGTGCAGAGCCTGCAGTCATGCGTCCCCCGCCGATTGCTTCTGCCTCTTCAATCAGGTGGGTACGTATCTCGACTAGCAGGTCCTCACTTGCCAAAGGCAAGTAGACCTTGACTCTCTCAAGGTATTCCTCGATTAGCTTCATTGGGTCCTTGGTCATTGCATTCCGACCCCCGTTGTGATTTCGTTCATTTCACGTGATAGTACATCCCATGTCCTCGACATCATCTCTAGAGCCCGACGGCCCTCATCGGACAGGGCATAGTACTTCTTGGGCTTAGTCTGAACCTCATAGTCCCATTCAGAGTGAAGCAGGCCCCGCTTCTCCATTCTGCGGAGTAACGGGTACACTGTCCCCTGTTCAAGCTGTAGGAAAGAAACCTTCTGCTCAAGTCGTTTTACCAGCTCGTACCCATATGCTGGCTCTCTCTTGAGAAGGGCAAGTATAGCGAGTGTCACTGCGCCACGCTTCACTTCCTTAGCCCACCTGTCCATTTCTTGATCTGCCTTCGACATTGGATTCACCAGTGTTGATTCCTTGTTTCTCTGTGTACATGTGTATCACACACTATTTGTTATATACTATGTATGATATACTATGTGTCACTTAATAAACCTTGCTGAGTAAGCAGAGCGAGATGTGATATGCAAAGAGGAGAGGTCAGGTATGCTCATTGGGTGCCTCGACATCAACAGTATGCTGCTTGGACCGTCATTTACTCTTCAGGCGATTCCTCTTCAGACGGGAACGGAAAACCGATGTGGAGATAGCCGTCTTCTCGGATCCACGGTGACGTTCCACCTATGGCTGCCTGGACTCCAGGACTGGGTCTTGTCTTGACATCCTTGTCATCGGAGTACTTCTGCTTCCGGTCTATTATGACGGCTGCTACCACTACTGCAACGAATATTGGAATCAGCACCCACAGCATCTCGGACGCCCTCAGATCGGATTTGATTGATGGCCTTCTCATTGCGCCATTCCCGGTCTTTGCCTTAAGCCTTTGGTCGGCCAACAAGTACTTCGGTGATCAGTCCTACTGCATAGGCAACTGATAAAGCGCAAGTATATCTGAGAGATATTGCGAAAATCCAACAGCCAGTCCTTGGGTGTTCATTATGGATAGTGATAAGGTCATCATTGGCGTGAAGCTGCTTTCTCCCGATGCGAAGATTCCGAGGCTTGCCAATATGGGAGATGTGGCATTCGACCTCTATTCAGTTCTGGACCACGTTCTCGAGCCCGGTGCCAGGTATGCTGTGCCCACAGGCATCTCTGTTGAGATACCTCCGGGTTATGAAGGACAAGTAAGACCAAGAAGCGGACTTGCTTTGGAGCACGGAGTCACTGTGCTAAATGCCCCCGGCACAATTGACAGTGGATACCGTGGTGAAGTGAAATCCATCTTGATCAACCATGGGAGTCACGCGTTCACGATTACCAAAGGCATGCGGATTAGTCAGCTGGCAATCCGTCCGGTGCCCAAGGCACTTTTGGAGGTTGTGGAGACACTTGAGGAGTCTGAACGTGGAGAAGAGGGATTTGGGAGTACAGGGCTTGACTAGTGAACCAGCCGACGTCGTAACGTTTTTAATCGTCGGCCTCGGTGATGACGAGCTTGAATGGGCCGGTGGTCTAGCCCGGCTATGATACCGCATTGACAGTGCGGTGGTCACGTGTTCAAATCACGTCCG
>JBHLPB010000247.1:0-3928 GCA_048939905.1 Promethearchaeota archaeon | reverse complement strand
AAACCCCTTGGTACCAACCCCACTGACAGTAGAGGCAGATCTATTAGGGAAATCTTAACGTATCGCTATCAACTAGGCACTTGTAGCGGGTTGGCCAATCACTCTATGTATAGTTGAACTATACATCTAGAGAAGCAGATGCCATCACTAGTGTCATACGAGGGTTGCTGTGCTACTAGTCGTAGACACCTTTGTGCTGAACCAGCGGGCCCTCGCAGGGCCGTCTGACATGACCCGCATCTTTAGGCACATGTCTTCATCCATCGCTGGTTAGTAGTCTATAATAGTTCTGCTGTAGATTTGGCCTGGCTAACCCATCTTCCACGTGGGACCATCTTTGGTGTCGGCGATAACGATTCCGAGCTCTCCCAATCGGTTTCGGATCTTGTCCGCGGCAGCAAAGTCCTTGGCACTCCTAGCTTCCTCCCTCAATTCGAGGAGGAACTCGACAACACCTTTGAGCCTTTCACTCGCCGCGCCGGGTTCGTCAAGCTGGCCGGACTCAAGGTCTATCCCGAGGATGCCCACGAGCTCCGTGAGAGTTGCAAGGGCTTCCCTCAACACAGCGGCTCCACCCACATCTTTTGTGTGCGTATTGATCTCCCGTACAAGAGTGAAGACCTCAGCCAGAGCACCGGGAGTATTGAAGTCGTCATCCATCTCTTTCTCAAAACTTTCCGTGGCTATCTTGATGGCCTTGGCGAGGTTCTTGTCCACCTCGGACTCCTTGCTGCCAGTCCTCTCCAGAATGGAAATTCTGCCTCTAATCGTATCCGCAGCATTCTTGATTCTTTCAACTGAATGTGTTGCTTGTTCGAGCGCCTTGTCATTGTAGTCCAGGGGCTGCCTATACTGGCCTGACACCAGATAGAGGCGAACGGCCTGATGGTCGTAGTTGTCAAGTACCTCTCTAGCAGTGAACAGGTTGCCCTCTGACTTTGACATCTTCTCAGTGTCAAGGGTTAGGAACCCATTATGCAGCCAGTACCTCACAGGCATGTCAATACCGTATGCTGCCGCTGACTGGGCTATCTCGTTCTCATGATGTGGGAAGATTAGGTCCTGTCCTCCACCGTGAATGTCGAAGGGAAGACCGAGATAGTGCTTTCCCATGACTGAACATTCAGCGTGCCACCCAGGCCTTCCTTTGCCCCATGGGCTATCCCAAGAGGGCTCTCCAGGTTTCTCAGCCTTCCAGAGCGCGAAGTCGCGTGGGTCCTGTTTCTTCTCGTCGACCTCCACTCTTGCTCCTGCTGAGAGATCTTCTGCGGAAACCCTGGAAAGTACGCCGTACTTCTCCCACTCGCTCACATCGAAGTAGACATCACCATCAACGACGTATCCCTTCCCGTTCTTGACGATGAGTTCAACCATCTCGATAATGTCATCCATGTGCTCAGTAGCCCGAGGGTTGATGGTTGCGGGTTTGAGATTCAGCTGCTTAGCGATTATCAGGTATTCGGCGATGAACTTGGCAGCCAACTCTCCTATCGTTGTGCCCTCTTCGTTTGCACGGTTGATCATCTTGTCGTCTACGTCCGTGAAGTTTGTTGCATAGTAGACGCGGTACCCCTTGTACTCTAGATAGCGACGAATGGTATCAAAGACGGAGAACGATCTCGCATTACCTATGTGGGGATAGTCATAGACGGTAGGACCACACACGTACATCTTGACGTTGTTTCCTTCAAGCGGTTTGAACTCCTCTTTCGCTCTAGTTAGAGTGTTGTAGACCTGTAACATTGTCACTACCCGGGTTGGCTACAGTGGAATTGCATAAAAAGGCGTCTGCAATTATTGCTCCAAACTGCTCATATTGATAAGAGGCAGCTGTTGGCTTGAGGTGTCCAATGACGCGGTGGTTCTGATGAAGGAAAGCATCAAGAAAGTTCGAGAGGAGGCCTCCAAACTCATGGAGGCAGAGAAGCCAGATGAGGCCGAACGGGAACTGCGTGCAGCACTTCAGCACCATCCAGACGACCTAGATTTACTGAGCTTGCTAGGAATCATCCAGGCCCGATTACACAAGGAAGATGAAGCGGAATCAACCTTTCGACGAATACTTGCCATAGACCCTTGCCACGAGGAAGCCGCATGTGCCCTGGGCCGAATCCTTGATAATTCACTAAGGACTGAAGAGGCCGAGGTGCTCTATAAGGACGTTCTAACGAAAAGGCCTGATAGTCACTGCGCTCTTGATGACTACTGTAGATTACTTCTCAGCGAAGACCGGGAGGAAGAGGCTCTGAAGATTGCCAGAGATCATGTTAAGCAGCATCCCGAGTTTGTCGAAGCTTACGACGGGATTAGATACGTGCTGGCAAAGAAAGAAGACCGACTTGAAGGAATACTCGAAGCCACTGACCCTGACTCCGACCTAGTCAACGCGTTATTTCGGACCATGTTGGAACAGCTTGAAACTGTTCAAGCGGTCCTCGACAAGGTGGACGTCAAGACAATACCTGAAGACACTCTAGCAGATCTTGAAGAGGAACAGATTCGCCTGAAGGTCGAGATTGGTCATCTAAGAACCCAGATGAGCAGATTGGGCCTAAGCATTGAGGCCGACTTGGATTCCAGAATCAAATCTGTGCTACAAGACGGATGAAGAGATTTTGGCCAATTCACTTCCATCTATAACCAAGAGAGTCTACATCCACCGGAGTCTTGCTCTTGCTCAAGTAGACGATGTCCTGGTCGCCCTCAGAAGACAGCCAAATGTGCAGGTCTGTCGAATCAAGAATCTGGAGCATCTCAATCCGTCCATCAGTTCCTAGACCCATCACTCTCAGGAGGCTGCCAAGATTCACCGCACGGTCCAGGTTCTTGTTGGCTGTCGCCAGAACTCTGTCCTTCGACCCAGGTTCCATATTGAGTATGTCACCGTCACGGAGCACTGTCTTTATCCTCATGATTGAGCTCCCAAACCTGTCTACTCCGTGAGCGAAATAAGAGTTCTTAATCAGTGTCTAGGGACACCAATCCTCAACGTTAGGGACTCAGAATCTCTGGTAGGAATGATATGCATCCTGGGGGAATACTGCCTCAAGATTTGCCGCCGTTTCTGCAGAGCACATTATCTCCCCAAACTCCCGAAGCATTCTGGGGGGCGTGTGCCCTGATACCACAGCAGACAGCCCGTGAGCATCTAGCTCAATCTCCGGCATACTTTCGACACGCTCGATCCCAAGTCCTCCATCAGAAGGCTCAATCCTAAAGACCCCATTGTTCCACGGACAATAGTCATCTATGAGACTCAGAACCACCGGCTCGGTCGACGTTTCTGGAACCTTAATCTGCTTACAGTACTCCTCGAAATCCACCACGCGCATCATCATGCATCCCATTGAATGTGATTCAGCGTCGTGGACCTCAGTGAGGAAATGTCGAACAGGTGTTTCTGTATCACAGATCCAAGAGATCTTCTGGACCTGCACAGCATACTGACTAACCAGCTCCACGATGGCAGGAAACACATAGTCCGTCTTGTACGGCGAGTAACCGATAATCAGTTCTCGATTGTCTTCTGGTCCCTTGAACGCAAACTTCACGGCTCCAACAGCTTCTCCGTCTCTCTCAAGCAAATGGAAGTGATGACTCTTGATCATCCTTTTGAGAGTTCGAGGCGTGTGAAATGCACGTGAGCCGAATCTTGCCATTGACTTCTCTGCTTCATAGAGGACCTCAAACTCTTCAGGGTCTTCCAGTTCCCGGTTTGAGATGTCAGGAGGGCCCTTGATCAGCTTGAGGTGATTAGGTTTCAAGATATGCTTCATCCTGGTTTCAGCAAGGGCATAACCAAATCGCTCATAGAACGGCCGGTTGAAGGGATCAAGGATTGAGAGCGGGTGCCCTTCTTCTCTCATCTTTGGGAACACTACTGTGAATAGCCTTCTAATCAACCCCTTTCTTCTATGTTGGGGTTCAG
>JBHLPB010000246.1:0-3954 GCA_048939905.1 Promethearchaeota archaeon | reverse complement strand
GGAGCGCCAAGAGTTTGGCTTGCTGGCGATCATAGTATCTGTCATTCTGATTGCGTTGGACTTGTGGGTTGGGCCTTCCGTGGAATCCACTAGGTATGGTGTTCCATTCTTGGTACCAATAGCGGTGGTGGGGCCACTCCGTATTACATGGATCCTGTTCTGGGCACTGTTAATCTTCTTCACCGGTGTAATTGGAATCATTCTCTCTTGGTTTTCACGGAATGGAGTGCTACGTTGGACCAACTGGACAGACAAAGAGGTCTACCTAGAGGCAGAAAGAGTGGCATCCAAACACCAAATCGAGGTGAAGAAGACCTTTGAAGAAGCTATGGCAGTACTTCTCGCCGCCAGAGCGGGCGAAACTGAGGCGCAAGAAGAAGTGGCTCGTGCGACTCTAGAGAGTGAGAAACAGGATGCACAAGCGGCACGAATCATGCAGGTATTAAGAGTGACAATCGTCGTCGTAATGATAATCGACGCTTTGGTGTTCCTGCTATTATGAGCTATTCCAATGAGAAGAAGTCATTCGGAGTATGCTCGTTTCTGCTACAAGATGCTCAAATTCTCCTATCCTATTCTTCTTCGTAGACAAGCAATGTATCTCAGAAGAAGAAGGGTTAGGTCGGTCACCTCTGGTTCGTTTACGAAACCATCTGGCGACCGACTTCTCATCAATTGCCTGCGTTTCCGCGAAGAAACTGAGCTACTACAATAGGATGTAGGCTGCTACTAGTAACAGTCCGTAAAGAATGTGACCAGCAATCGTGTAGGCTTTCGGAATCCTAATGTTGCGCCTGGTGACTGCTTCCTGAGCTGCCCAACAAACCATGATAGAAGTGACTAGGAGTACCGTAAACAGGATCCAGTCCAATCTACTCAACCTCCAGACTCAGTTTGTTTGCATTCCTCCTGATAGACATAGGAAATGCTACCAGTACTAGAGCTATGTACAGTCCATGAAAGACCGCCAAGGAAACTGGGGGCATCGTCAAGGCAGCTGCTTCTACAACTTCCATGGCTATCCAGCAGATTGCGATTGAAACAACTAGCAAGACTCCAAATACCTTGCGCCAACTCCGGCCCGGCACTTCATCGGGATTGTCGACCGTTGTTGTCAAATCCTGTGAACTTATCCTTTCGACCATTTTCATTACCTTGCGAATTTGATTGTATGTTTGTGTTGTCAGGAAACTACATAGGGGCTTGGCAATTCCGGATTGAAAGAAACGTAGATATCAGGCGGAATAGATACAGAAATTGAAGCACACACTTCAAGAATCGAAAGACAGCACGGTGATTCCTATTGGACTCCCTAGACAAGTCAATAATCCTTGAACTCAGCAACAGTTGTCGGACATCTTTCTCGGATCTCGCAAAGAAGCATGACGTATCCGTGAACACGATAAAGAATCGTGTAGAGGACCTTCTTGAGAAGAAGATCATAATGGGCTTTGACGTCCAGCTGAAGCTTAGCCTGCTAAATGCTAGCTTTGCCTTGGCCATCCTCTATCTGAAGGACCAAGCATCACGGGAAGTCGTATCTGAACTAGGGAGTAGTCCTTTCATAATGGCTACGGGGATTGGTGTTGAGCCGGAGGGGTTCGCGATTGTAGTGTATCGAACCAGCACTGAGCTGAGTCAGGCCGTGCAACATCTCAAGTCTAATGACGCAGTCAAAGAAGTTGAGGTCTTCCAGGTTCTGCCACCTCCATCTTCAATGGAATCAGTCCCTCCCTCAAAGGGGCTGAATGCACTCAAGAAGATCGACTGGAAGATACTCTATCATCTTAGATGGAATGGAAGAATGCCTCTGAAAGATTTGGCGAAGCTGGTGGGCAAGTCAGTACCCACAGTCAGGAAGCGTCTAGAGTTCATGAGAAATCACGACATGATCTACGAAACAACGATTCTGAACATTGGAGCAGTGGGAGAAGGGATGGTCATCACTTTCGGGGTGGAGATGCCTGGGTTGACTCCTGCTAGGCAGCTCGATATTGAGAAGACGGTCATCAGTGCTTTCGAAGACAACTACTGGGCCAGCTGGATGTCCGTGGACAAGCCACTGATATTCCTGACTTTTCAGGCGTCAAATGCTCTAGAGGCGGCTAAAATACGCGATGGGATTGCAGGGATGTTTCCTGAGAGTCAAATCGTTGCACAGTCAATAAGTGGAATGTGGGAGTATTTCAGAGATTTCCGAGATGCCATCCTCGAGGAGAAGGCAGGATAGTGAACTGTGTCTTCAAGCCTTCGAGTGGAGCCTATTTCTAACTGCAGCATCAAGGTACACAATGGGCATGTCACGTGCCATCTCCTTCATATCCTTGAGTGTTTCCAGATCTCTGCCATGTTCCTCAGTGAACTCTCTGGCGAAAGAGCCGTCCTGTATCTCACTCAGGGATAACTGCATCTTTTCACGTAGTTCGGGATTCGCATATCGGATTCCCCGGGACATGCTACCATACTGACTTGTAGGCGAGTGAAGTTCCAGCTGCTTCAGGGTGCCCAACTCTGCAATCTTCCCCATCGTATAGGCCAGTTCCCCTGACATATAGATCTCGATGAGAACCGCTTCCGGAGGGTAGCCTGCTTCTATGGCAACATCGACTGCCGAGGTGAGAACCTGTCCAAAAGCGGGGCCAAAGCACTGTTCGTTGAAAAGGTCGAGCTCTGCCTCCTGCCTGAAGCTCACCTCAAGTACTGCGCCTCCTGGTTTGGTTGCGCCAATCCCCTTCGCAATGGCAAGAGCGATCTGCTTGGCCTTGCCCGATTGATCGTTGTGAACGGCGACAAACGCATAGAAGCCTCTGCCTTCCGAGTAGGCCTGTCTGACACCAACGCCTATCATCCGCGGAGCCACCAAGATTGTGTCAATGTCATCAGGGGGCTGAATCATTCCAAAAGTAATGTTGTAACCCGAGGCGAAACAGAGAACCTTGTCCGATGTCAGAGCCGGCAGAATACTCTCTGAAAAGACCGTGGGTTGGACCTCATCCGGAATGAGTAAAAGTACCACGCGGGCCTTCTCAACTGCGGTCTGAATCTTCAGTACTTCGAAACCATCAGACTCTGCGGCTTTCCAAGATTCATCGGGAATTGTACCGATGATGACATCCACGCCGCTCTCCTTGAGATTGAGTGCTTGTGCCCTCCCCTGATTGCCATACCCGATGACTGCCACCACTCCGTCCAAGTAATTGAGATTGGCATCTTCATCGAAGTATACTGGAGTGTCCATCTTGGGAGCTCTATCTTCCTGCACTGGCATGGACCAGGGACTGACTTGGTCCGATATCACTATGCCGTTTCTGGTGACACGGCTCCTTTTTCTAGGAGGGTGCGTAGTAGCATCTCTTCGGAGAGATGAGCTTGCCTTCTGCCGTGAGTGACTTGATTATCTTCGACACCTTGGGCTTCGCAATGCCGGTGATTTCAGCCACATCTCCCGCTCTAAGTGGTTCTCCCGCGTCTGAGAAGGCCTTGTAGACTCTTTCAGCTTCATCTGTCATATCGCTGCCTCGAGAGGATTATGGAGAGGGGGAAGACTTGTCTAGATATCACTCTGTCGCTGACTACGACTCGGGAGAATGGCCAAACTGGGTATGATGACCAATATGGGACCTACTAGTAATCCAGCCCAAGCGAATGGGGCCACCACACCTATGACCAGCAGCTTCATCGGCGCTGATGATTCGAGTTCCCAGTCCTTTCTAAAGGCAATTCTTAGGGTGGAAAGACCAAGCGACAGAGGAATCATTGCGAACGCCGCAGTCACCACAACCTGTGCATTTGCAGGCACAGTCGAAATGGCAACGACCATCTGAAACAATATGACTATTCCACTGGCCACAAACGTCAGGCCGCCAGTCATTACCAACCAACTCGACAAGCTACCTTTGCCTCGAAGATCAGGTCGCTTCATCAGGAGATATGCAAGGCCGAAAATCACAATCG
>JBHLPB010000245.1:0-3973 GCA_048939905.1 Promethearchaeota archaeon | reverse complement strand
ATTGCCGGGCGGCGCGACTTGACAATCGTTTCACCGTAGTTCCCTATAAGAAGGTCGCAGACCACTGAAATCTTCTGACTGTAGTTCGGGTCGGCCTTGCTCAAGAAATGCACAACAGAAGGTTCAATGTGATTGTGCATATATACCTGCAGCTGTGTCAATCTACAACGACCACTCCCGAACCCTTTTCTTGTGGTCAATGTTGAACGATGTCGAATCAAGATGCGAGTCGCAGTGATTTACGAGAGTACGAGGGGTCGCACGAAGGCCATGGCTGATGCAATCTGCGACGGTATTCGGTCCAAGAACGTTGATTGTGATTTGATTAATGCCACTGGGTTCCAAGACATTGGTGACGCGTGCGCACTTGCAATTGGAAGCTCAACAAGGATGAAGAGGCCGCTTCCAAAGGTCAGGCAAATCTTGGCCGAGATGGGGAAGATTGATGGTAAGCCCTCCGCGGCTTTTGGTTCATATGGTTGGAGCGGAGAGGCCCCGGATTTCATTGGGAGTCAAATGGAGGCTCTTGGTGGGAAGCTTGTGGATAAACCTCTTAGAGTCAAGGACTTCCCTGATGATGCTGCGCTTGAAGCATGCAGAGAATTGGGACGCAAGCTGGCCGAGAGTTGTGTTGACTGATATCATAGGCGGCAACACAAGTGCCAGGCATTTGCCCGCAGACTGCGCAACTCTTATCATAACTAGTCAGCTGGGTCGTGTGTGCATCCGGTATGGGTTACGTGTCAAGACTCACTGTGTACGCCCTGAAGCATAAGGGTCACTTCATGGGTTTTCTTGCAGCAGCCGCAGTGGGCACTCTATTCAATGTCTTGACTCCCTTGGTACTGGTCGAGATAATCGATTCTGTGATCCCAACAGCCCAGTACGACCTCATCATAACGTATTCCTTGCTCTATCTTGCGCTCATTACGTTGTACATGATATTCGACATGACGGGACGATATCTTGCCGCCCTCTTGGCCCAGCATGTCATCTTTGACCTCAGGAATGATCTCTACGATTCTCTGATGGAGAAAGACTTGGCATTCTATGACGAGAATGAAACTGGACAACTACTCGCTAGAGTCACTACAGATGTGACTACGATGCGCGAGTTTCTGTTTTGGGGCTATCGAGTCATATTCATCGGTGCCGCCACTATGGTAGGGACTTACATCATCATGTGGACTCTAAGTCCCATAATGACCATCTACATGTTCATTCTGATTCCCATGACCGTGGTCTTTGTCTATGTATTCGCCAAGCGAGTTCGCCCTGTATTCTTTCAGGCACGGAGTCAGTATGGAGTGCTAAGCTCCGTTCTTGCTGAGAACATAGTCGGAATGAAGGTAGTGCAGTCTTTTGCTGCTGCAGAACGCGAATATGACCGAGTGGACAGAGAGAATCGTGGTTTCTACGAACTCAGGTTAGAGGCACTTAGGCTCCTCTCCTTCTACAGGCCACTTCTGCCCACGATTTTTGGAGTAGCTACTGGTGCCCTGATCTACATTGGTGGATTCACGTACGTGCTTGGAGAACTCTCATTCGGAGTCTTCGTTGGGTTCTTGGCTCTTGTTGGTATGCTCATTCTTCCAGCAAGATTCCTCACTTGGGGCGTAGGAATGTACCAACGGGCATCCGCTGCGGGTGAGAGGTCCTTCTATATTCTGGACCATCGGGACGAGATAATGAACCCAGAGGATCCTGTTGATCTAGCAGATATCAAGGGACAAGTAGACTTCACCAACGCGTACTTCAGCTATCGTGGTGGAAACTTCATTCTCAGAGATGTTGACCTACATGTGAAACCGGGTCAGGTAGTTGCTCTACTGGGAGGTACGGGATCTGGAAAGACCAGCCTGATCAATCTCATTCCTAGGTTCTACGATGTAGATGACCGCGGCACCATCACTTTCGAGGGACGACCCTATGGTGTGAGTAAGAGCGGCACTGTCAAGATAGGCGACACAATTCACAGGGCAAGCGATGGCGTGGTTGAGATAGGGGGAGTAAAGTACCAGATTCAGGAGCCTGGAAGCATATCTGTTGATGGAATCGACGTTCGCCAGTATAGAATCCAGCGTTTGAGAAGAAGCATCGGGATGGTCCATCAAGACCCCTTCCTGTTCTCTGCGAGCATCCGAGAGAATATTGCCTTTGGAAGACCCGACGCATCTTTAGAGGAGGTCGAGGAGGCGGCCAAAGCAGCCATGATTCATGATTTCATCGTGAGCTTGGAGGAGGGATACGACAGTATCATTGGTGAACGGGGGGTGACACTCAGTGGAGGACAGAAGCAGAGAATAGCTATAGCAAGAGCGTTGGTAGCTGACCCTCGGATTCTCATACTTGATGACTCTACAAGCTCAGTAGATGCCAAGACAGAGATGATGATTCAGCAGGCTCTGGAGAACCTTATGAAAGACAGGACCACTTTCATCATAACACATAGACTGAGTACAATTCGAAATGCAGACCTTATCGTGATGATGGAACGAGGACAGATTGTGGAAAAGGGCACACATGAGAAACTGTTGGAATCAGGTGGGTTGTATACAGAGATTCACAGTACTCTCACCGATATGGAGCTTGCGGCACCAAGTGTTGAGGTGCACTCCGAATCATCAGGAGGTTCCAGACGATGAGCGGACCAATGGTTGCTGACGAGGAGGAGAGGACCTACGTCTACAAGGATAGTACACTGATGAGGCGAATGGTGGCATACCTTCTTGCCTACCGGGTCCTATTCTTGGCGGTGTCACTTCTTGTTGTTGTCGGGATAGTTGTCAGCATCTGGATGCCATTTGTCCTCCAACATGCAATAGATGTCGATTTCCCCAGTGGAAGCCTAGAGGCCATTCTCTTCACTGCATCGTTCTACGTGTTCCTCCAGGTAATTGCTTGGTTGTCAGCCTATGGAAATGAGTATCTGATGGCGCTCATGGGTCAGAAGGCAATCTATAGGATTAGACAAGAACTGTATCAGCACTTGCAGACGATGGATCAGTCTTTCTACGACAAGTCATCCTCAGGCAGAATCATATCGAGACTGATTAATGATGTTGACAGAATGAGTGAGCTCCTAAGTGGAGGCCTAATCAGTACCTTTGCACAGATTTTCATCGTCTTCGGGATTGGAGCTGTGATCTTCACTGTAGACGTTCAGCTTGCCTTCGTCACCCTTGGGGTTGTACCAATCCTCCTTGTGTCTACTATCTATTTCAGGAAGGAGCTAAGAGAGGCATATCGCCGGACAAGAAAGACAATATCGAGTGTCACATCGAACTTGGCTGAGAGTATCTCAGGGGCCAGGGTCACGAAGAGCTTCGCTCGTGAACGAAGAAGTATTGCCGTCTTCACCGAGCTGAACAGAGCGGACTATCAGTCCAATGTTGATGCTGGAAAGGCTATGGCGGCATTCTTCCCAGTTATCAGATTCATTAGCGGCCTGGGTGTTGTCCTGATACTCTTGTTTGGAGGATATCGGCTCATCGATGGCACTGTGACCTTGGGTACTGTTGTCCTCTTCCTTCAGTTCAGTGACCGTTTCTTCAGACCTATCCTTATGATAGCCAACTTCTACACTTCAGTTCAGAGTGCCTTTGCCGGCGGTGAGAGAGTGTTCACTGTGTTGGACTCCAGACCAACAATCATAGACCGTCCGAGTGCTGCTGACATGCCCTCACTTCAGGGACACATTCAGTTCAAGGATGTGACTTTCGGATATCTTGAAGACATGCCAGTACTGGAGAAATTCAATCTAGAGATTCAACCAGGAGAAACCATCGCTGTCGTCGGGGATACGGGGGCTGGGAAGACTACGGTCGTGAGCATACTCAACAGGTTCTACGAGATTTGGGATGGAACCATCAAGATAGATGGCATCGACATCCGAGATGTAACGCAAGAGTCACTCCGTTCAAGAATTGGGCTAGTCCTGCAAGACCCGTTCCTGTTCATGGGAACCGTTGCT
>JBHLPB010000244.1:0-4012 GCA_048939905.1 Promethearchaeota archaeon | reverse complement strand
ACACCCTCTGGCCCCTTCGTTTCCACTGGAGAGGTAGAGGGGTATGTCTCAGAGTCGGCCTGATGGCCATGACATACATGAATATACTAAACTGTTTATAAATTTATCTCTTTATTTATTCGTTTCGACTCTTGTTTATTTAATATTATTGGAACACGTGTTCTAACTGGCCGTGCTATCATAGAAGCAGTCGGGAGGGTAGAGATTCACCTGTCGAAGGACTCGCACACTCTTCGTAACCGCATGATGTGTCTTGACTTGACGTTCGCAAGGTATAGGAGTAGAGCACTTACGACTTCCGACTTGGCCCGACCTGCGATTGACAGATAGAAGGAGTAAGCTTTGAAACTGCGCTCAAGGGTTTCGTTACATATAGTCCATCTTTGGAACTGCAAGCTTGATGCGAATGGCGAGGCGAAATCGAATGGATCCTCATTAGGCGCCTCCCATCTGGCCTTCGAATCCTTGGTCTCTAGTACGGCGTCGACAACTCCAGCAATCATCATATGTTCAATCTTTTCAATGAGATCTTCCTCGGACTCCTCGAGCACCATGAGGAGAGCACGGACTTCTGGGTTATTGGTCCTCTCCAGGCTGCGCTGATAGTACTCTAAATCATTTAGTGCGGTAGCTAGAGCCAAGTTCAACATATGCCTCACAGATTCGCTAGTACCGCTCATTACTCAATTCCCGCTACTAGTTCCAGATGAAATCAGTTTCTATTTGAGGTTCTGGTATTCTTCTACGCCAAATTCTTTTCACTCTGGTGGCGGATACTCTTGTGGGTTCGCAAGGTATCCACTTACCAAGTCATATTCCTCGGGTGACATGACGCTTCGAAGAAGGGGCACCCCCTCGTCCACCAAGCCAATCAGTGAGTGCAGTCGGAGATTGAATTCCTTTGCACGCTCTGCTGCACCCTGCTGCCTGTCAATTACAACCGCGATGTGATCGCAGCTGACATTTCTAACATTCCGTCGCTCAATCTCGGCCAGGACTTGGGCACGTGCTACAAGCTTGCTCTCCATTCTTGTTACAAGGTCGTCTACTATACAGAGCTCGTCCCCATCTTCTATGATTCCCTCAATCATCGAGTGTTGACCATACTCTTCGATTGCGCGTTGGAGATCTTCCTCATTTCTGACTCCGACCATTTTGCGAGTGTGACAGGCAGGGAGTTTTGATTCAAGAGAGATGGCAGTGGCGATAGGCACACCTGCAAATGCAATTCCAATGATCTTGTTAACGTCAGGCGCCTCATCCTCCAAAAGGATGGCCATTGCCTTGCCGACTTTTTGAAGGGTTTCGGGAAAGGAACTTAGCAACCGTAGCTGAACATAGAACGGACTCCAAAGTCCTGAAACCAGAGTCCACCCCTCCCGCCTGTCACGGATGGAAGTGAGCAGCATCCGGTTCTGATAGACCTCTGTCATGATCTGCATCTTCAGAGTTTCAAGGTAATCTGGCATAGGTCAGACCATCCGTTGCTTCGTCAATGAATTCTTAATACTGCCGCCAGTTATGAGTTGTGGAGAATCGAATACAAGGAGAGGTGGACAACTGAGGTCAATTGACTTGGCACATTGGCTGATTGACAATGCAGGACCTGTCATCCGGTTCCGTACATTGGTCGAGATTCTAGAAGAACAGAACGTAAGCACGATCAGTCAGGCCTTAAACGACTTTCTCGAGAGCAAGATTGTCAAGACATGGTTGTCGAAACTGAGCCCTCAGTTCGACATGAAGATGATTCACTCCAGTAGTCCGGATGCCTTTGAGAATGTGATGGGGAAGCTTGGAAGCCTTGGATTGCGTGCCGGGCTACAGCCATTTGATGGAAAGACTTTCCCATTCAGAATCTGGTTGTCTGAGGGCAATGAACCAGAGGTTGGGCATCCATTTCGGGAGTTTCTGAGAACGATTGTCGCTTCATTCTTGGCTTACACTGGATACCATGATACGAAACCTGTACATGACTTCTTGGTCAAGCGTTTGAACCTGATTCACTCTTTCGCGGAGAGCCCGACTCTTGAGAAAGTGTATGTGGACGAGAGTGAATTCTCAATTCCGGAGGGCTTGAAGAAGCATAGGCTCGTCAATCCTGAGCTATACCTCGGGCAGAAGCTGAGTCTTCCTTGGGTGCACGATCTTCGTGCCTTCGCCAGTTCGAAAGAGATACAGCAGAATCCAGAACTGAAGAACAAGGCGGAGAGAATCGCGGATCTGGTGTTGAGTCCGGAATATCAACAACTTCAACCCGGCTATGGCGTGATGAAACATGGTAGCAGATACTATGTCATTGGATGGAGCGTCCACCTTCCGAACTACACCATACCGCCTCAGGAGAAAGCGAGGCCGGACCTCTTACTATCTCTAGAGATGATGGCACCTTTCGAAGTAGCAAGACAAAGTAGTTGGTTCAGACGTGCAATGGACTTCTTGGAGTCGCACCGTACTGGTCGTGACACGTATTTGTTCCCCAAGTCTTGGATGACTGAGAAGAAGACCGGATATTGGACTAACGGTGCCTATATGGCTCTAGAGGAGAATCGACAACGAGACTTTGCACTTGAGTGCGAATCGACTTTCAGATTACTGAAGATCAAGCAGTTGGCAGGGCTTCGCTGAGCTGGGTGATCCCTCTTTCAAGCTACAGAAGGTTTCAGAGGGAAGACTCCTTGTAATGATGATTCTAGAACTGGATGCGATCCCTTCTTTTCTGGTGTCGTATACTACAGAAAGCGAGTTTGGCTACTGCTACCTGAATCATATCTCGCTCTTGCCAGTGAAGATCAAGGAGAGAAGTCTATTCCTGTACACAAGTAGTGCAAATGGAATTGACAGTCCAAAGGCAACGACGAAACGTATGGGCCAGAAGAGTGCGAATGAGGTGGCATAGTCTGTTGCTGACAATCCGAACAGACTCACTATTAGAGGAACCAGATAGAAGAAAATAGGATGAATCTCGTAAATGATTTGAGAGTCCACTCCAAGGAATTGCATCCTCCTACTAACTATGGGGAATTTGGAGAGGCTCGATAGCATGAAGATGAAGATCGTGCCAAAGGTGCCAGTGATTAGGTATAACCATCCATTTGTACCAAGCCAATCATCAGCATGACTAATGAAGCCGTTATATTGAGATGCTACAATCAAGATGACAAATAGAATCACGAGGATTGCTCCATCGCGAATTCTTGAGTCTGTATGCCAGGACCTCAGACCCCTATACCTGCGAATCTCACAGCCGACAATACAAAATGCTGTGGCTAATAGCACACTGTTCAATCGCCAGGGGACGAGAATTGGAGAGAATACGTCAGTTATCCAAAAAGCAAGAAACGGAAGAAGAACAACAAGTGGCCATTTTGCCCTTGGATCGTAGGCATGTGTCAGCGCCTCAATTACTACGAAGATTAGCAATCCAAAGTAGAGAACAGGCAGAAACCACAAGTAGGTAGGTTGTCCAGGTGGTCCCGCCCCATAGAGAAGCCAGAAGACTAGATCAATAGGTGTCAGATAGGTATCAATTGAACCTTCCAAAAGGATGAATAGGAGCATCATAATGATGTAAATAGCGAAGTATGGAATCAAGAGCTGGCGTCCGCGGGAGATAGCATAGTCCCTCAGATTTTCGCGATGTTTTTCCCCATTATATGTCATGCCCGCTAAGATGAAATACAGTGCCATGACAAAACTAGTTACAAACGCAATCACCGACTCTAGAATTGCGTTGTCTTGCCACGGTATCATGGAGTGGGTTAGAACCACACCGATTATTCCGGCACCTTTTGAGATGTCAATCCATTCCAACCTCTTGCTCGTGACCAGTTCAGTCAGCGTTTGGCAGCTCCATCTAGACTCGCTTGAAGGATGCGTAATGCTGGCCACCCTTGATAAGCTTTTTAACGCTCACCATTGCGTTGTGTTTCGACGCGCTCGTTGTCTAGGGGCTATGATGGATCCCTGCCAATGCGCGGGGGTTTATCCCTCGGAACCGTAGAACGGATCC